>DATFLS010000302.1:0-4883 GCA_035267465.1 bacterium | reverse complement strand
CTTCAGGCCCTGGACACCTTTCTCAAACCCCCGTTCCAATTCCTCGACGGCTCGCTCCGAGAAATCCGGTTCGTTGATCCGGCTCCAATCGACTCGTGCATAGATATAGAATCTATCGGGGTATGGGTTTTTAAGTACCTCCATATGCCTGTCCAGGGTTTCTCCCCACCGACCATCCAGGTCAACGATGGCCTGCACATTGCATTCATCCATCTTTCGCACGTAATTCTCAATAAATTGTGGTCCCTGGTCTACAATTCGGCGGAGATGATTATGGACATCGATGGCGGTATATCGGCTCCTGGGGACGTAGCTTTCTTTCGTAACCAATTGGGGTTCGGGATCATATTCGACCAACCGCAAGTTCTCCAGGTCTACCTCACCCTGTGGTGGATCGGCGGCTGCCGTGACTCTCGTCACTCCCATACCGAGCACTCCTGCCCCGCCTGCAATAGCAGCCGAATATTTGAGAAATTCCCGCCTGCTCCTGTGTTCTTCCGGTTTATTTGACATCAGGTTCTCCTCTATTTTGCATGTTCAGTAATTTCGGTGTTCAAACCAGTCTCATTGACCTCATCATCGGGATGAGACAGCCACTATTATACATCCACCAGACATCTGTTGTTAGAAAAATGGTCTTTAAAAAACACCCAACCCATTAAAAAGGCAAGTCTGCTCCTTCCTGGTTTGTTCCTAAAATCCGCATCTGGTGCGGGAGCATTTCTACATAAAAACGGTTATTCGAATGTCGGAAACATCTCCAGCAGTTCTTCCTGTGTAGGCTGACGACCGTATTCGCAGACTTCAAAAGCTTCCGCGTATTCGATCTGCTTCCCCCGGCGTTCGCCATACAGTTCGATCAGCTTATCCCGATAGCGATCGGCGGTCGCCACAGAGCGCCGCTTAAAACGTTCCGTTACCTGCTGTTTTCTCTCGGCACGGGCCTGTGGATCATCCGGTACCGGGATCACATCCTCGAAGTTTCCGGCGGCCCACCAGCTTTCTATCTGAGACTCAAATTGCCAGACGGCTTCGACTTTTCGATCAATAACCTCGTCAATGGCCACCACCACATCCGGTTCGAACGGATAGGGCTTTTGAAAATTATCGCTGGAAAACAAAAATACCGGATTCTGTGTCAGGTGCGGTACGCTCGGCAGGAAATTACTCACGATGACCATATAGGCGGCATCCTGCATCAGAATTCCCGTATAGCGATGATCCGGATGATAGTCATAAGGTCGGTGACCGATCACGATATCCGCCTTCCACTCCCGGATTGCGCGGACATACTTTTTCCGATTTTCCAGGGTGGGCATAATCTCGCCATCATGAATGTCAAAGACTTCCGAACCATCAATTCCCAACACTCTGTCCGCATCATGAAACTCTGCGATACGTATTTTCGCCAGTTCTCCACCTGATTTCACCGCATGGCCGATGTCGCCGTTAGTGGTAGAGACAAATTTTACATGGTGTCCCTGGTCCGACCATAACGCTCCGACTCCGCCTGCATCCAGCTGAGCATCATCGGGATGGGCGCCGAACACAATAATGTTCAGATTTCCGTCATCAGGAGGTGATTGCATGAATCCCTCCGGTGCAACTACCTGCCCAACGGCCGGAACAGCGAAAAATATGAAAAAAATCAGGATAAATACACTTTGAAAATAATCAGTTTTCATGAGAGTCTCTCCTTATGTTTTGTGGCATTCTCTGATGACCCGTAATTTCGGCGTGGAAATATAATCGAGTTTTGCGTTCATCCGGAAGTATTACACTAACCTGCTCATCCCCGGCACCGCCTCCGGCCGGATTTCAAGATCACCGAACGCGTACGCTGGCGGACTTAAATCCAGCTGGGATTCATTCAACACCCAATCCCAGTCTACGGTCTGACCGGTGTAGCAGCTCATCCGCCCCATAATAGTGGTCAGGGTACTCTCCGCAACCCGTCGTCCTTCATTCAAGCTCCGGCCCTTCCGAATGGCTTCTATTTGATCCGCATGTTGCTGCACTGCCGGATTCATCTCACCACGCTCCAGTTCAACCCTGCGGGCTCCATTCACGATTACCTCGCCAAAATCGATGTACGCGGTTCCATTTGTGCCGACCAGGCGCTGATTATTTCGGTGAACCGTATTGTCGATCTGAGTGCCGATATATTCCACCCGTACCTCACCGGGATACAGAAATTCTACGGAAAAATGATCGTAAATGTTACCCCATTTTCCGACTTCGGGTCCGGTGCGAGCCTGTCGACCACCAAACCCTGAGCAGCTGACCGGCGGAGAATCAAACGCCCAGTTGATCAGGTCCAGGTTGTGAATGTGCATTTCCGTAATAAAATCTCCGGACAACCAGGTGTAAAAATACCAGTTCCGGATTTGCCATTCCATATCAGACCATTCCTGTTCCCGCTCTTGCGGTCCCCATGTTGACATCGCGCCACCCCACCGGCAGCACTGTCCGCCGACCAGATCACCGATATCACCACCATGAATCCGATCCATCGCTTCCCGAATATGAGTAGCCCGACGCATCTGAGTACCACCGACAATAGTGAGACCTTTTTGTTCTGCCTGTTCCGATGCGGCAATCACCGTTCTCACTCCGACCGGATCCACGGCAACAGGTTTTTCCATAAATACGTGCTTGCCGGCATTGATCGCTGCTTTCAGATGCCGGGGTCGGAAATGAGGTGTGGAGGTGAGGATCACCAAATCTACATCGCTCGCCAGTACGCCCTCGTAGGCATCAAATCCCACAAATTTCGTCTTATCTGTGACCTTGACCTTCTCTCCGACCCGTTCTTTAAGTCTGGTGAACGAATCCTCCAGGTGATCCCCGAATAAGTCACCCATTGCCGCCAGCTCAACATTGGGGGCGGCGTTCAGACAATTAGTCGTGTCGTAGGTGCCCCGGCCGCCACACCCGATTAAACCTACACGAATCGTCTGGCCTTGCGCGAAAGCAGTGGTCGTTGAAAACATTAGCACCGGCACGGCGGCAGTTGCTTTCATAAACTCTCGCCGGGTCATTTTTCCCGGTCTGTTTCTATCTTCTGTCTTCTTCATAGACCATTCTCCCTTGGTTTGCATACATCACTAATGATTTGGCGGATATTCCGGAGACTGTCAGATATGCTCCAGTATTACTGACTCTTCATTAAATTTGGTTGCGTTTTTTGAATAACCCTCACTATTGTTGAGTTAAGGCAGTTCTTTAATATAGATATTGGCGAATTGAACCGGATCTCCGTGATGCTGCAGTCCGATGGGACCCTCCTCCGGCATGCCGGGCAACCTCACCTCATCAATCACTGTCTGTCCGTTCAGTACACAGGTGACCCACTCATCGATCACCGTTATCTCGAACCGGTTCCATTCACCGATTGGATTATCCGCATTCAGAATCGGCGTGACTCCTCTGCGCACCGACGGCGGCATAGTCTCATCAGTCCGATAGCCATACATCTCCCCGGACCCGACAGGCCAGTTCCAGATATTGAATTGACATCTCGAATTGCCGCGCACATAAATGCCGCTGTCACCGGCATCTCTGACCGGAATTGTCAGCTGTTCTCCCGCTGCCGTTTGGGCATAGGAGCCATCCGGCAGGACAACCGGCACCCGTTCAATGGTTGGTTCCGCCGGCTGGCGCCAATCTACAATCAACTGAAAATTGTGAAAGGTTTCTTTTGTCCAGAGATCCTTTTCCTCTGCCTCACTCTTTCCGTCATAATTTAAAATCCATCCGTCTGCGGTCCAATGACCTTCACTACCCGGAGCCACCTGCCACTCGCGCAAATCATTGCCATTATACAGCTGACGAAATCCCCGAACTTTGTTCGCCACCGCTGCCGGAGGCGGTGTCGCACCGGGCAGCTCCTTGATTCGAATATTCCGGTAATGGATTTCGCTCCCCTCGGATTCCAGACAGATATATCCCTTCCGTGGATTTGCGTAATATCCCCTGTTGACTTCTTCGCCGTTAACAGAGAGTATTACCATTCCATCCCGGCTCTCCACCCGGTAATGATTCCATTCGCCCGGGGGATGGTTTCGATTTTCAGTCGGGAACGATCGCATTCCTCCTCTGGGATGGGGTTCCTTTGGAGTCATAGTGGCTCCCTGAATTGCGAAAATATCACCGCCATTTCCATCCATAATCTGTATCTCAATGGCCCGGGTAAACGGTCGGCCTACCGGGGGAAGAGGATCAGAATGGATAAATAAACCGGCATTACCGCCTTCCTGGGTATGGCGCCAGTCCAGTTCCAGGATAAAATTCTGGTATTGATTTTCCGTGCGTAACACTCCCCGGGGGATACCACTGCAGACGATCATGCCATCCCGCACCGTGTATGTCTCCGGAGCCCCGTTCATATTTACCCATCCATCCAGATTCCGGCCGTTAAACAGTGATACAAATTCACCATCCTGGCCTTGTATCGTTGCCCCGGTACCTATATACATCACTCCGGACACTCCAAGCAACACGACAAACAATCGAATGACCTGTTTCATAAATGACTCCTGCAGTTTATTGACAATACCGGCTGAGTCTGCATCCAATCAGGGTAGCGTTCCCATTCCGAATCGGATCCACTGGGAAGAATTGTTTTCAGAACCTATTCAGGTCCGATGTTACACAATATAAAAGCGCCACTCGTAATTCAATTTATTGATCGATCAAATTGTTGATATGTTTGTGAAACGACTGCTCAATTGGCCCGTCTCGGTTTCGCTCTTCAAGATATGGTTTCACAAGACAATATACTATAACAATTCTGTCCAAATCCAATCAACTGAACGGATCACTCCAGAACGAGGTTTACGCACAGTAAAAAGACTCCGAAGATGTTGCAAACATATAACATA
>DATFLS010000301.1:0-11215 GCA_035267465.1 bacterium | reverse complement strand
ATATTGAAAGCAAGTAAAACGTTTAGAGCATAGGGTTGAATATGTTACAAATTTCGAAGGCCACAGGCTATTCTTTACGAGCGGTGCTGGCGCTGGTACGATCCAATAAGAATAATGAGGTTAGTACCGTGACCGAAATTGCCGACTCTGAAGAAATTCCGGAGGCATTTTTACGCAAACTCCTGCGACCACTAATCAATGCAGGGGTTGTTGAAACCAGGCGCGGGTTCTCCGGCGGGATACGGCTGGCGAAATCCCCGGGGGATATCACGGTACTTGAAGTCATCGAAGCCGTGGAAGGGAAGCTGGGTTTAAACGAATGCGTGAACGAACCGACTATTTGTGAATTTGTGGAAGATTGTCCCATGCATGAAGTCTGGATGGAAACCACCGAGCGCGTGCGGAACCAACTGAATACCTATGACATGTCGTTACTCCACAAACGTGAGCTGGAAAACCGCTCACGGGAAACCGCATAAGACCCGAGCCGGGATCTTTTGATCGTTTTTCATCTGCATTCGTGCACATCCTTTCGGATACGGCCGATTCGATTAAGGATGTGATTCCCCGGAAGATATCACCAGAATGTGGCTTTTGCGGGAGAGTGCAACACCTTCACCAACGGCTTAATCCAGGATCCTCACCGCACCTTTATCAGCCGAAGAAACCTGCCGGGCATAGGCCTGCAAAGCGGTGGACACCGTTCTGGAACGTCCTGCCGGCCGGAACGCCTGCTCCCCTTTGTCCTGTTCCTTCCGGAAACGTGCCTGGAGTTCTTCTTCGGAAATCAAGAGCTGAATGCTTCGTTCCGGGATGTTAATTTCCACGGGATCGCCGTCCTGAATAACGGCAATGGCGCCACCGGCTGCCGCCTCCGGAGAGATATGTCCGATGGAGAGTCCCGAGGTACCGCCGGAGAAGCGTCCGTCGGTAATCAAGGCGCATTCTTTCTCGAGATGCCTGGATTTCAAATAGGATGTGGGATACAGCATTTCCTGCATGCCGGGTCCTCCTCTGGGTCCTTCGTACCGGATAACCACTACATCGCCGGGTTGAATGTTTCCCTGCAGAATAGCATCACAGGCGGCTTCCTGAGAATGATACGCTTTGGCTGGTCCCCGGAAGGTCAGCATCGACTCATCGACCCCGGCAGTCTTGACGATACATCCGTCACCGGCAATATTTCCATAGAGGACGGCCAGCCCGCCATCTGTGGAATAACTGTGCTCGACATCCCTGACACAGCCCCGGGTTCTGTCCGTATCCAGTTCGGGAAACCTGGCGTTCTGCGAGGCGAGGATCAGGTTTCGTCCGGTCCCGCCCGGTGCACAGCAGGCCATATCGAACGCCTTCTCAACCGCATCCGGGCGCATGATATCATACTGCTCCAGTGCCTGTGCCAGGGAGAGCCCATCCACCCGTTGCACCGAAGTATCCAGCAGTCCCGACCGGTCCAGCTCTCCCAGTACAGCCATCACTCCTCCCGCCCGATTGACGTCTTCGATATGATACGAGGAACTGGGAGCCACTTTACACAGACAAGGGACCCGGTTGCTCAGATCGTTGATATCTTCCATGGTGAAATCGACCTCCGCCGCCCGGGCAACTGCCAGCAGATGAAGTACGGTATTGGTCGATCCTCCCAGAGCGATATCCAGGGCCATGGCATTCAGAAAGGCCTGTTTGGTGGCAATGGAGCGGGGCAGTACGGAATCCTCTCCTTCCTGGTAATACTGCTCGGCCAGATTGACGATGCGATGTGCGGCCTGATAGAACAGGTGCTTCCGGTACTTGTGCGTGGCCACGACAGTCCCATTCCCCGGCAGGGACAGCCCCAGGGCTTCCGTGAGGCAGTTCATGGAATTTGCGGTGAACAATCCGGAACAGGATCCGCAGGTGGGACAGGCTGCTTCTTCGATCTGTGCCAGCTCCTTATCGGAGATGGACTCATCGGCTCCGTATATCATGGCATCAATCAGGTCGTACTTCCGGTCGCCCAGCCTGCCTGCTTCCATCGGTCCGCCCGACACAAAGATGGCGGGAATATTCAGACGCATTGCGGCGATGAGCATACCGGGCGTGATCTTATCACAGCTGCTGATACAGATCATGGCATCGACCTGATGTGCGTTACACATATACTCCACGCTGTCTGCAATCAGCGTTCGGGAGGGCAGGGAGTAGAGCATTCCATCGTGTCCCATGGCGATCCCGTCGTCAATGGCGATGGTGTTGAACTCTGCTGCAAAACAGCCGTGCAGCTCAATCTGGGATTTCACATACTGACCGATATCATGCAGATGCACATGCCCGGGAACCAGCTGTGTAAACGAATTGACGATGGCAATTACCGGCCGCCCCATCTGGCTCTTCCGCATGCCGTTGGCCCGCCACAGGCTGCGTGCTCCGGCCATCCGACGACCCTGTAACGTGGTACTGCTTCGTAATGGTTTCATCACGCTCTTCTACTCCTGTTAGAGGTCTGCTTTCATAACTCCATACCGAACATCCCAATCTAACTGCATGAGATAGAGAATGTAAGTTATTTTCCCCCGATCCATACGAATTTTATCAAAAATGGTCCAGAAATCAAAAATTGCGCCCCGGAAACCTGCTCAGGACAAGGGCTGCAACAAGTCCTTATTTGTCACTCAACAAGTCCTTATTTGTCACTCAACAAGTCCAGACTTGGTTAACAACCATTCCGGTCATCTTATTAGTCATGTACGGATCTCTCCAAAATGGAGTTCTTATTGTCCGGGGGACAGTATGGGATTCGAGCGTACGCCAGATCTTATGTGCACATAATAAATACAGGAACGAGTGAAACATATCCTTATGGCGCCATCTCTCCACTCCCGCGCTGACCCGCAACCAGCCAGATTCCCTTCAGGAGAGCGACCAGGAAGAGCCCCACACCCAGCACCACAACCACCGTCCCGCCGGTGGGAAAATCTAGTGCGAATGAGAGGTAGCTTCCGATGAGACTGAATAACACGCCAACGATCCAACCGATAATAAGCTGTCTGGCGAGGGAAGATCCCAGGAGGACTCCGATGAGGGCCGGCACAATAAGAAATCCGAACACTAAAAGTACTCCGGCGACCCGGACAATAAATGTAACCAGAGCACCCAGCAGTGCGTAGAAGACAAATTCCCAGAGAAGGGAGGCTCTTGTGTTTGTCCGGGTGGCTTTACCGGCTTCCAGCAACCGATTATGTGACAGGGCATAGACCAATCCGAGAATTGCACAGATGAGAAAGTACCATCCCACCTCCGGCCAGGTCACCCAGAGGAGGTGTCCTCCCATCAGATCGTGGACGTGCTCGGACCCATGCGCCAGGCGGTCACCGGCCAATAGCACTGCGGCGGCACCGGTAGCATAGAGTATCCCGATAAATGCCTCCTGCGGCGCCGGGGTTCGATCACTGAGGCGTTTGGTGCCGGAAAGCAGGGCAGCGGCAAGCAGCGCAAATATCAGGGAGATCACATACGTCCAGGCACTGGTGAGTTCGAGACCCAGGAATAATCCGATAGTTGCCCCGAACGCAGCGATTTGGGCCAGAGCGATATCGATGAAAATCACTTCCCGCATGATGACATGAATACCTGCGTACACGCAAATACCGACCAGAATTATACACATGCAGATTGCCGGGGACATGAATGTGAGAATGTCAATCATAACCAATCCTTTGCTTTGGTGTTCGAAGTATGCGCTATAGGGTTCCTCGCTGCTGACGGCGGTGGCGATGGCGTCCGGGAGTCACAACCCCGGATGCCGTCTTCACCAGTTCGGAGACGACATAATCGATCCACGTGATATAATCCTCCGATTCGCCAAGCGCCCTGACTTCTCCCGGGAGTATCACCAACGTCGCGTCGGAGGCTTTCGCCACTTCCTCAGCCTTGCTCGGCTCCTTCCAGGACGAAATGATCACAATCCGTATATCCCGCTGCTGCATGAGCTGCGTCATTGCCATTTTATGTTTTGGTGACGGAGGGATACCAGGACGCAGTTCGATATAGCCGGTGTTTATAATGCCAAGCCAGTCCAGTGTGTAAGTCCAGTGAGGGTGATAACACACGACTTCCAGTCCCGCTAAACCGGACGCCCGCCGTTCCCAGTCGGATATTCTGGACTGCAGAGTTCGGCGGAAGTCCTCGAGGTTCTGTTGGTATCTCTGTTCATGGGACGGATCCAGCTGGATGAGTTTCTCCGCAATCAAATCGGCAACCTTCAATCCATGGTAAGGATTGAGAAGATAATGGGGATTGCCGAGCGGATGAACATCACCCATGCTGCGATCCACTTCGCCCCGGGGTTTTTGTACAACATTCTCTTCCGAGAGTGCGGCAGAGGCGTTTAAATGGCCAATGGAGCCTACAGCCACCTTTTGATTTCTGGCGCCCTGGATCAACAGCGGCAGCCAGCCGATTTCCAGCTCAAGACCCGAATAAATCAGCAAATCCGCCCGGTGCAGCTGCATCATATAACTGGGTTTGGCCTCGATGTAATGGGCGTCCTGTGACCCTCTGGTAATGCTGTTCACCACGACGTGACCGCCTCCGACATGTTCGGTGATTGAAGCCAGGCTCGGCAAGGTGGTGACAATCCGCAGCCGCTGGGCCTGAATCGAGTGAACGCCTGTGAACAACAGCATGCATAAGAGTATGAGTTTTCCCGCTTTTGCATACATCCTGTTTTCTCCTTCATTTTTAATATTTATGTGCCGGATGAGAGCCAATGGTCACATTCACCTGGAATGTGACCCGATGAGCAGAATAGTCTGCGAATCTGGTGTAATTATACTGGAGACGAAATGCACTGAATTCAGTGGGGACGTATGCAATCGCGGCGCTGTAACGATAGCCGGTCAGTCCGGTACTTACATCATAGGATAACTGTTCGGGTTCGGGAAAATACGGTGACAACTCCGCCGGCCGCCGGAACCATCCGTATCGTCCCTGCAGCCACCAGCGCAGCTGGAACTTCCTGAGCACCTGTATAAAATATCCGTGCAACGGATCCGTGGTATGGCCGGCGATATTCAGCGTGGTGTTTATATATTCTCCCTGGATGGTGCATGAACGGTAGCGGCCGTATCGTAGTGGCCGCCATTTCAACTGCACATCCACTCCCCAAACTGATGAGTGCACCTCATCGCCGGGAAGGAGCGAAGCCGGGGGAGCATTCTCTCCGGTGTGATCTCCTCTACCTCCGCGCAGCAGTGAACTACCGAACCGGAGTGTCACGGCGTCGGTTACATCCCAGAGATTATCCAGATGCCACAGATATCCGAAATCAAATTGGTCTGTGCCCTGAAACAGGTTGGTGTTATCTCCGTTCAGGAGTCCGAATGTCACATCCATATACCAGGACACAGGCATCAGGTAGGAAGCTTCCAGGCTCACCTCGTTCAGATCCGGGCCGAATATTTCCTTGAGGATCAGCGGGGGTTCGGTAAAGGCCATATGATGCAGATGGTAAAGGTTATGTCTGCCAAAGGTATTGAGCATTTTACCTCCCCTGAGGGTCACCGGAACCGGCATCTGCAGGGTTGTCAGGTAGATCTCTTCCAGACCCAGTCCGTCTTCACCTTCGGTGGAAAAGGTCGCCCGGGAGCTGAGATACACATCGACGTTCGCCGAGAAATCCACGGAAATCTCCTGCAGCTGCAATCCTGATGTCAGATCCGGGCTGGTCCATATTTCATCCGTATTGTCCGATGCCGAACCGCTCAATAATCCGTTTATACTGATGGCCGGATTGAACGCCCGACTGATACCGGTGGCAGCGGCATCGGTTGTTCCCTGGGCGGATGCATTGTGGATGCATGCCACAAGGAGCACGATCATTAAGGCGGTGAAATTTTTCAACATAAATGTTCACTCCTTCGATATATAGTATTGTATTCACTGCTAATGAAGCCATTCTGACGGAATGGTTCTGCGTATACTGTCCGGTTGAAACAGGCGGTGTACCCCTTCACAGGTACTCGCCATCTCATTTATGGATAGCTATGACTACCGGAGAGGAGGAGCGCGTATACTATGTGTGGCAGGCGAGTAGAACGTCACTGCCAGTTGAGTCTCGATCTGGTGATGGATGCCCACTGCGAACAGAGTAAGAACAGGGGGAGGAGGTGCATAGTTCAGGTGATACTCAATGGAATTCAGCTGATAGAATAAATATTCGAATTCTGAATGCTCATGGCTTGATTGACTGGCAGGGGGGGTATCCTGCGTTTTTGAAACGTGGCTGTGAGCAAGAACTCTTCCGGAGTGGAGTTGGTGGCTGTGTAAAAAGGAAAAAGAAGCAATCGTCCATGCAAAGATGGTGAGGATCAGAAAAATACCAACAGATCTCGCTTCAGCCAACTTCATTGAACGGATCCTTCTCAAATGAGAATATGTGTTAGCCTAAGATGTGTATCTGTCTATAAATATAAGCAATCTGAGTCCTGTCACAAGAGTTTTAATGATTATCATTATCGATTAATAAAATAGTCCGGATGGAACAGGTCTGGTCGCTGGTCTTTGGACAGTCTTGTGCGGAAAAGCAGGGGGCAGCGGAAAGTTCAGGGATCAGGGGGTACCGGCCGGTGACCCCGGAAGGGATCACCGCCGGCAGGGATACTTACTTTTGGAAATGAAAGATACCCCAGGCGAGATACCCTTTTTCTCCGCCATTGATCCAGTGCTCCAGGCCTTCCTTCATGTGATCGATATAATCCTGGCTGACGTTTTCACGGATTTCGTCTTCACGCCGTTCGGTCTCTTCCAGGACCCGGCTGTAATGGGTAATGAGCTGCTGCGTCTCTTCCTGGAAGCCGATTTCCCGGAGGCCGACCTCCTCAGCGGTTTCCTGATAGAATGCCGGTGAGGCGAGATCTTCGAGATGAATCCGGTCCAGGATGGGTTGAAGTACTCCGCCGGGACAGTCGTTGGCGGCCATGGGATCCGTGAAGATCAGTTCGCCGCCGTCCTTCAGCACCCCGGCGGCTTCCTGCAGGATCCGTCCGCGTTCGGCACTGTGCAGAAACGAATCCTGGGACCACACGATATCGAAGGTGTTGTCGTCGTAAGGGATATCCTCGAAGTTGCCGTCCACCACCTCGATGAGATGATCCAGGCTCTGCGCTTTATTCATGGTGCGATCGCGTTCGTTCTCCACTTCACTCAGATTCAACGCCACCACTTCGCAGCCATACTCGTTCGCCAGATACCGGGCCGCTCCGCCATAACCGGCGCCGAGATCCAGTACCCGGGCGTCCTCATTCAGACTGTGTAACCGGGAAGCCATCTGCTCAATCGTGCGCCGGCTGGCCTGGAAAATGGACTCGTCGTCGGAACGGTATAATCCGACGTGGATATCTTCGCCGCCCCAGATGGTATGATAGAAATTATCGGCATCGCCGCTGTTGTAGTAATCTCTGGCCGTATCAACCGATGTGGCTGTTTCTACCTGATCAGTCATAAGTTCCTCCGTTCCTCAGTTGTCACTCATTCTCGTTGTCCTGCATATATTTCTTTCTGGCCACATGAACAAAAAAGTCGGGCTCATCCTGATGATAGGTCTCCTGGAAATCACCGTAGGTGTCGATCTGCTGGAATCCCACCTCTTTCATCAGCCGCCGGGTGTATTCACGCCGCAGCGGGTACATGTTCAAGTGAAAGATCGAATCGTCCGGAAATTCATACATGAACCGGGTTAATCCATCGTCAATGTGGACTGGCTCCACGGCGATTTCCTCTCCGCAGTAATAATAGGTGTGTTTACTGGAATAACCGTGATCCAGTATGGCGTCATAATTCCGCTGATCGAGAATCAGCACGCCGTCGTGTTTGAGCGCCGCGTAGAACTCGGCCAGGGCTTTCCGGCGGTCCCGTTCTACGAACAGATGGGTGAAGGAGTTGCCGAGACAGATGATGGCATCGAATTTATGGTGCACATCCCGGTTGAGCCACCGCCAGTCCGCCTGGATAGTACGCAGAATATGCCCCTTCTTTCGTCCATTCTCGAACGCTTTTGATAGCATTGCCTGATTACCGTCCGCGCTGACCACCTCGAATCCGGCCTCCAGCAATCTGATGGAATGGAACCCGGTGCCGGTGGCCACATCCAGTACTTTTTTCGCTCCCATTTCCTCCAATTCGCGGATAAAAAAATCGCCTTCTCCCTCAGCACGGGATTTCCAGTCAATGAGTTCATCCCATTTTTCCACAAAACTTTTGATATATTCTTCCTGGTAATGATCCGTCTTACGGACCGCTACCGGGTCCGAACCAAATGATTGTTGTTTTACCTCTGTCATAGTATCCTCCTTTTGATTTATTCCTCAATTTCTACATTTCCACATGTCTTACCATCCGCATTCAAGAGGTAACTGTTACAGCGTTCAATGTTTCTGCCATCCGGATACCGTTTTCGAAGTTCCGCAATCCCATCACCGAAATATTTATTCCCAGAGATAGCGATACCGGGAGCTCACGGTTGACTTCCTGCAGCCGCTGCCAGGTTTCCATGGTCCAGTCGATGGATTCACTCACCGGATCGGGAGCAGACAGGATCCGGTCCGCCCGTTCATCCGGTATCCGCACTCCCAGCCAGCGCAGAAAATCCACATCTTTCTTCTCCGCGATGGGGGAGAAGCTCCAGAATAGGGTCGGCACGCGCGCCGGCTTCTGATCGAGCAGGAGGGAGAAATCTCTGAGTAACCGGAAAGGGGACCTGTCATCCAGCACAATCTGGGTAGTAAAAAACTCCGCTCCGGATTGGACCTTCCGCCACATGCGTTCCGGTTCGTCAAAGTCGCTCCGCCGCCGGGTGGGTATACTGATATTTCCAATGATGAAATTCGTGGGATCCGCCGGATTGTCTCCATGTTTCAGCTTCCCCCGGTTCAGGTGATCTCTGGCCAGGCTGTTCATCTCGGTCACCGAAGGTCCCCGATATTCGATGCTCCCGGATTCACCGCCGACCAGAACAATCGTATCGATATCATACTCGTGATAGGTCTCCAGAAGCCACTCCTCTTGCTCGGCGACCGGCGCCTGCACGGCCACCCGGTTGATGATGAAGTTCGTGTCGAACACCTCGCTGAGCCGCCGGGCATATCGGCGGGGAGGTACCCTGCGCTTAAAGTCATTCCGGCGCTTGCCCCGGTCGTTCTTCCCGGATTCATCGTGAATTTCGGGGATATTTATGGCGTGAACCGGCAGACGCTCAAACAACATTTCCAGATACTCGCAATGCCGGCGAAACCGTTTCTTTTCATTCCCCACCTGGGGTGGAGCCACCTCGAATAAAACAGGGTAGTTCTCCGCATTGTCCAATGGATCCGAAGATTCGGTATCCGGTTCTGTTGCAAGTTGTCTATTCATTTATATATTCCGAGTTTATGGTTCATGGTTTCTTCAATACAGCGGTCCCGAAGCTGCCGGCCGCGGGAATTGGGCACTCACGTTCCGATGTTCCAGGAGGCCAGATACTTTTTCTGTTCTGCGGTCAGCGAATCGATCTGTATATCCATGGCGGCGAGCTTCAGTCTGGCGACTTCCTTGTCAATGTGGTCCGGAACGGAATGCACGGTCGGTTCCATGCCTCCGTTGGTCACGGCGAACTCACTGGTCAGCGCCTGCAGCGCAAAACTCATGTCCATCACGCTGGCGGGATGACCCTCTGCGGCCGCCAGGTTCACCAGACGCCCGTCACCGAGTAAGTACAGAGACCGCCCATCTTCCATGATATATTCGTCCACATATTCCTGGACATTTCTACGGACCGAGGAAGCCATCTCCTCAAGCGATTCGATATTGATTTCCACGTTGAAGTGCCCGGAGTTGGCAATGATGGCACTATCTTTCATGCGCTCGAAATGGTCAGTGCTGATTACGTTGATATCTCCGGTATCGGTACAGAAGATATCGCCGAGAGCAGCAGCTTCCCGCATGGGCATGACGGCGTATCCGTCCATGGCCGCTTCCAGCGCCCGAAGAGGGTCTACTTCCGTGACGATCACATTGGCGCCCATGCCCTTGGCCCGCATGGCGACGCCGCGACCACACCAGCCGTACCCGGCCACCACGAAGTTCTGGCCCGCCAGCAGCACACCCGTTGCCCGGATGATCCCGTCGATGGTGGATTGCCCGGTCCCGTACCGGTTGTCAAACAGGTGTTTGGTATCAGCGTCATTCACGGCGATCACCGGAAATTTCAGCGCGCCGTCTTTATCCATGGCCCGCAGCCGGATCACTCCGGTGGTGGTTTCTTCCATACCGCAGATAATCTGATCGGCTAATTCCGGGTATTCCGAATGAATGGTCGAGACCAGATCGGCGCCATCATCCATCGTGACGACCGGATTGTGATCGATGGCCGCATGAATGTGTTTGTAATAGGTCTCGTTGTCTTCCCCTTTTTTCGCATAGGTTCGCACCCCGTATTCTTCCACCAGGGCAGCGGCCACGTCGTCCTGGGTGGACAATGGATTCGAGGCGCACAGCACCAGATCCGCACCACCGGCCTGCAGGGTCCGCATTAAGTTGGCCGTCTCCGCCGTGACGTGCAGACAGGCCGACATCTTCGTCCCGGCCAGCGGTTCTTCCTTGGCAAACCGTTCCCGGATGGATGCCAGCACCGGCATCTGCTCCGAGGCCCACTCGATGCGCTGCTTCCCTTTTGCAGCCAGACTTGTATCAGTAACGTCGAATGCCTTCTGTGTATCTACCAATGTTTCGCTCATAAACGTTGCACTCCTGAAATTTGAATTCACATTTTCACACTTTGACTGACAGCTCTTCTAATACCATAGACAGCTCTTCCGCTTTGTCGGTGGCTTCCCATGGAAGGTCGTTCCGCCCGAAATGGCCGTAGGCGGCGGTCGGTTTGTAGATCGGACGCAGGAGATCGAAATGTTCGATGATCTCCTTGGGTTTCAGCGGAAATTTCTCTCTGACAATTTCCGTCAGCGTCCCGTTCTCTACCTCGCCGGTGCCGTGGGCATCGACCAGTACTGAAACCGGTTCGGCCACACCGATGGCATACGCCAGTTCCACGGTGCACCGGTTTGCCAGCCCGGCCGCCACAATATTCTTCGCCACGTAGCGTGCGGCATAAGCAGCGGATCGATCTACTTTGGAAGGATCTTTCCCGGAGAACGCGCCCCCGCCATGGGAAGCGGCGCCACCGTAAGTGTCCACCATGATCTTC
>DATFLS010000300.1:0-7324 GCA_035267465.1 bacterium | reverse complement strand
AAGGCGTATGCGCCGTTGCTGGATGAGTCCACCTTGCGATCCGACATCGTGGAAGATATTGATATTCTGGTGGTCAGAGAATTAACCGGCGGCATTTATTTCGGACAGCCCCGGTTCACCGAGCAGGTCAATGGGGAAGAGCGTGCCGTTGATACCATGGAATATCGAACGTCTGAAATCGAGCGCATCACCAGAGTAGCATTCGAGGCAGCCTCCCGCCGGCGAAACAAGGTGACTTCCGTGGATAAGGCAAATATTCTGGCGACATCACGTCTCTGGCGAAAAACCGTGTCAGAGGTGGCGGCAGACTATATTGAACTGGAGGTCGAGCATATGCTGGTGGATAATTGTGCTATGCAGCTGGTCCGCTATCCCAGACAGTTCGATGTGATATTGACCTCCAATATGTTCGGTGACATTCTGAGTGATGAAGCCGCGATGCTGACTGGATCTCTGGGATTATTGCCGTCTGCGAGCCTGGGAGACGGCACCGCCATGTACGAACCGGTGCATGGCTCCGCCCCGGACATTGCCGGACAGGATCTGGCCAATCCGCTGGCTGCTATCGCGTCGGTGGCGCTGATGTTCCGATACTCCTTCAACCTGGAGCAGGCGGCCGGCACGATTGAACAGGCTATCAAAGAAGTGCTTCGGTCGGGAGTCCGCACGAAGGACCTGCATGCCGACGGAAAATTGCTTGTCGGAACTGCCGAAATGGGAGAGAGGATTGTCGAGAAACTTCAAATATCAACTGTGAATAAGGATTGAGGAGAGTTTTCAATGTTTGAGACGTACCAAGAAACCAGGATGCGCGGTAATGGTGCCTTAGCGTCGGATGTAAAGTTAACGCGAAGTAAGTCGTCACGATTGGAGCAT
This sequence comes from bacterium, assembly GCA_035267465.1. GTDB lineage: Bacteria > Fidelibacterota > JAANXI01 > JAANXI01 > JAANXI01 > DATFLS01. Next base: position 6,448 of record DATFLS010000300.1, on the reverse strand, counting down.
ACTGACCTGGTCAACCCGGGATTTGGAGTGGAATTTGCGGATCATATGTTGTCGATGGTATATGCAGATGGTGAGTGGAAGTCGCCGGAAATTATCCCGTTCGATACCATTGAACTCTCCCCCGCCATGTTGACCCTGCATTACGGCCAGGCGATATTCGAAGGGATGAAGGCTTTTCAGAGCGTGGATGGATCCGTAAACATGTTTCGGCCGGACGCGCACCATCGAAGGTTTGTCCAGTCCTGCCGGCGGATTTGTCTCCCGGAAATCGGGTTTGAGGAGTTCATGCAGGGAATTACCACCCTGATTGATGTGGATCGGCAGTGGGTCCCGGAAACCCGGGGTAACGCGCTGTATATTCGGCCGTTTGTGTTTGCCACGGATGAAATGTTGTCCGTCAAAGTGTCCAAAACTTATCGATTTCTGACCATCACTTCGCCGGTCGGGGCCTATTATAAGGAAGGGTTTAACCCGGTCAGCCTGATCACGTCCGATGAATATGTACGCGCGGTCCGGGGGGGAGTCGGCAATATTAAAGCGCCCGGAAATTATGCGGCCAGTTTGCTCCCGGCAAAGCAGGCCGAAGAGCAGGGCTACACACAGGTCCTGTGGCTGGATGCCTTCGAGAAAAAGTACGTCGAAGAAGTTGGCACCATGAATATCATGTTTGTGATTGATGACGTGTTGATCACACCTCCGTTAGAGGGGGCCATCTTGCCCGGGGTCACCAGGGATTCGGCGCTGAAGATCGCGAAGGATTGGGGCAAGACAGTGGTTGAACGGCGAATTTCCATCGATGAAGTGTTCGAGTCTGCCAGAGATGGTTCCTTGCAGGAAGTGTTCGGTACCGGTACCGCCGCCGTTATTTCTCCGGTGGGCAGCATCCATCATCGTGGCGACACCATTGCCGTGAACGGCGAAGGAATTGGTCCCCTGGCGGAAAGTTTGTTCAAGGAAATCACCGGTATCCAATACGGCGAAAAAGAGGACCGGTTCGGCTGGATCTATTCACTCTCCTGAGTGATCCGGATCGGGAGTCTTGAGATGAGGAGCTGGCCACGTTCGGCAATCGGATCACCGGGGCGGGATCGGATCGATGAGTCGGGAGAGGCGCTTCCGGAATATGGAAGCACACCGTTCGGCAGAGCTACTCATCTCATCCTCTAAAGTCCTTCCACTCTTCCGGGATGATGTTGCAAGAAGAAGAGAATTTTCTACGGTGAATAAAGGATAAGTATGGCAGAAAAAAAAGTCATCCTCGCGTACAGCGGGGGGTTGGATACGTCTGTGCTTTTAAAATGGCTCATCAACCAGGGATTCCAGGTTGTGTGCTTTGTCGGTAATGTCGGCCAGCAGGAAGACTTTGATGAGGTCAGGGAGAAAGCGCTGCGGACCGGTGCTTCGAAGGTATATGTAGAGGAGTTGCGGCGTGAGTTCGTCACCGATTATATCTTTCCGGCGCTGCGGGGAAACGCATTATATGAAGGGCGCTACCTGTTAGGGACATCTCTGGCGAGACCGCTCCTGGCCCAGAAACAAATCGAAGTTGCCGAACAAGAACGGGCCGGATATGTCGCCCATGGAGCCACCGGAAAAGGGAACGATCAGGTGCGGTTCGAGCTCACTTACTATGCGCTGGCGCCGAATGTAAAAGTGATCGCCCCCTGGAAAGATCCACAGTTTCTGCAGGAATTCTCCGGCCGAAGCGATTTGATTGAGTATGCGAAAAAACATGATATTCCCATTTCGGCGACCACCGAGAAACCGTACAGTGAAGACGACAATTTAATGCACATCAGTCACGAAGCCGGTGAGCTGGAGGATCCGTTATTTACCCCGCCGGAATCGGTGTTCAGTAAAACCGTTTCGCCCAAAGAGGCGCCGGATCGGGAAACGGTCATTGAAATTCAATTCAGGAATGGGGATCCCGTGCGGGTGACAAGCACCGCAGACGGGACGGAGAAAACTGATCCACTGGAATTATTCATGTATCTGAATCAGCTGGCTTATGAGAACGGCATCGGCCGGGTGGATATGGTGGAAAACCGTTACATCGGCATCAAGTCCCGGGGTATCTATGAAACGCCGGGCGCCACCATCCTCTGGGCGGCACATCGGGATCTGGAAGGGATTGCCATGGATAAAGAAGTGATGCACCTCCGTGACATGCTCATCCCGAAATTTTCCGCACTGATTTACAACGGTTTCTGGTTCTCTCCGGAAATGGATTTTATTATGGCCGCGTTTAACAAGAGCCAGGAGGCCATCGACGGGAAAGTGGTGGTCGAACTCTATAAGGGAAACGTAAATATCCTCGGCCGGGAATCTCCCACTTCACTATATGACCAGCGAATGTCAAGCATGGAGGTTGAAGGCGGATTTGATGCCACGGATTCCACCGGATTTATTAACATCAATGCTATCCGGCTAAAAGCCCATAACATCGTTTTGCATGACGGCAGGCCGTATGACTGGCGCAAAAAGGCGGATACAGCGGAAGAAGGATCGGACTAGCCGATGAAACTCTGGAATCCGAAAGGTAATGTCAACAGCAAGATTGAGGAGTACACCGTCGGCAACGATTATCTGCTGGATCTGGCTCTGGTAACGTACGACTGCCAGGCCTCCATCGCACATGCCGAGATGCTGGGTGAGATCGGGATTCTGGACGAGAGCGAAGTCCGGCAGTTGGTGGGGGAGCTCGATCACATTATCACGCTTGCCGAGGAGGGGCAGTTTGACATCTCGCCGCAGCAGGAGGATTGTCATACGGCCATTGAGAACCATCTTACTCAGCAGCTGGGCGATTTGGGCAAGAAAATTCACACCGCCCGATCGCGGAATGACCAGGTAGTAACGGCTTTACGTCTGTATTACAGAGATCAGCTGGAGAGAATGACCGCTCTGGTTCACGAATTTCCGGCCGCCCTGGAGGGAGTCCAGAAGCAGTTCGGAGACGTGGAAATTCCCGGATACACCCACACCAGGAAAGCCATGCCCTCGAGCGTTGCCCTGTGGACCGGCGCCTTCCGGGAGTCGATGCAGGAAAATCTGCGCGCCATTGAACACGTGCAGCACATGCTGGATCAATCTCCGCTGGGAACCGGTGCGGGGTATGGAATTCCGCTGGAGATAGATCGCCAGTGCACTGCAGAGAAATTAGGGTTTTCACGCATCCAGGAGAATTCCATATATGTCCAGAACAGCAGGGGAAAATTCGAAGGAAGCATCCTGAATGCCTGCGATCAGGTGATGTATGACCTGAATAGAATGAGCAGCGATTTGATATTCTTCAGTCTGCCCGACTTCGGCATTTTTGAGCTGCCGGAGGAGATCTGTACGGGCAGTTCCATTATGCCTCAGAAGCACAATCCGGACGTGCTGGAGCTGGTACGAGCGAAATATCACGAAGTACTGGGACTGGAATTTCAGGTAAAATCGTTGTCAGCGAATCTCATTTCCGGGTACCATCGAGATTTACAGCTCACCAAAGAACCGGTCATGCGGGGGCTCACCACTACTCTGGACAGTCTGGAAGTTATGATATTGGCAGTAAAAAAACTTCGCGTGAATGAGGAGCGGGCGCACCAGGCCATGACAGAAGATCTGTATGCCACGCAACGGGTATATGAATTAGTGAAAGAAGGTATCCCATTCCGGGAGGCATATAAGGAAATATCAAAGGAATATTGAATTTCAACAGAAGTGAGTCGTATCAGATATGAGTGACACCAAGTTTTCAAGCACGATCGCAATTTTAGGTGGCGGAAACCTGGGACAGTCTATTGCCCGGGGTCTGGTGAATTCCGAGGTCTACACCCCGGGTCAGATTATCATTACCAGGCGGAATACCCGGTCGATTCAGTCGCTGGCAGACGAAGGATACAGAGTGCAGTCGGATAACAAGGATGCCGTCCGCTCTGCGCGCACGGTGATTATTTCCGTGCAGCCACAACAACTGGTGAATTTGCTGGAGGATATCCGCGACGAACTCGACCCGGATCAGCACGTGATCATGTCAACCGTGACGGCAGTCAATGTAGACGAATATCTGAAGCATCTGCGAAAGGAAGTGCCGGTGGTCCGGACCATGCCCAACACTGCGATTTCGATTGGCGAGTCGATGACCACCATCGCTTCCCACGAGCGATTTAACGAGGCTATTGATCGCGCCGTCGAGATTTTCAATCTGCTGGGTACCACGGTGGTTATCAGTGAGAACCATATGACCCCGGCCACGGCGTTGTGTGCCTGTGGGGTTGCGTTTTTTCTCCGGGCCATCCGGGCCGCCTCTCAGGGCGGTATCGAAATCGGGTTTCATGCGGAAGAAGCACTGCAGATGGCTGCCCAGACAGCCAAGGGCGCCGCCTCGCTCCTGTTGAAATCCAGGAGCCATCCGGAAGGTGAGATCGATAAAGTCACAACGCCCCGCGGATGCACCATCGGGGGGCTGAATCGTATGGAACACGAAGGCTTCAGTTCCGCGATGATCAAGGGGATTATCACGTCGGCCGAACTGGCTGATGAACTCTACAATACCAATGACTCAACAGGGTAGTTCTTTTCATTCCACGCATAGCATTGGTTTGGCAGCAATAAGGCTCGCTGTTTAAGAGTACCCTCTTCTCACGAAAATTTTGACAGATATCTTTTTATAAATTCGTAACAGGAGGACAGAACTATGCAACAGTGGCGGACCAGAAATGATGCACTGGGAACGGTGAACCGGGGAGATGCGGCAGAGTCCGGATTATGCACTTCATGCCGGGCAGACTGCAAGGGCAAATGCGAGACGTGGATGTCGTCTATCCTGGGAAGAAAAATGTTGTATCCCAGGGATTTCGGTGACATCACCGCAGGCAGTGCGCATACCTCTCCGACCGGGGTCGGGTATCATAGCCTGCGTATCCAGGGATATGTCCATGGAGCGGCAGGTCTTCCGCCCGGACTCAGTACAAGTGCGGATGATTGCATCTTTCCAAACGTGAATCTGGAGACGGAATTCGGTCGGCGTGTCAAGACCAAATCCAGAATTCCAATCATGACCGGAGCGCTCGGCTCCACAGAAATCGCCCGCAAATACTGGGATTCTTTTGCCATCGGATCAGCGCTGGTGGGGTTTCCCATCGTGATCGGAGAGAATGTGGTTGGGGTGGATCAGGACGCGGAACTGAAAAACGGTTCTGTAGTGAAGGCACCGGAGCTGGATCGCCGGATAAATAAGTACCTTCATTATATGCACGAAGGATATGGCGGTATCTTTGTCCAGCTGAATGTCGAAGACACCCGAAATGGGGTGGCCGAATATGTCGCCGAACATTACGGGGATCAGGTCATTATTGAGTTGAAATGGGGACAGGGTGCCAAAGATATCGGCGGGGAAATCCAGGTGAGGAGTCTGGAGTACGCGAAATTTCTGGCCGAGAGAGGGTACATGGTAGATCCGGATCCCAATTTGGAGAAGAATCAGAGAGCCTTTCATTCCAGAGCGATCAGGAGTTTCGCGCGGCACAGCCGGTTGGGTGCCACTGAGGCGCCGACTCCGGACGATCTGAGAGAGTATTTCCTCGAGCGTGTGAACTACCTCCGGCGTTTGGGTTTCCGGCGAATTTCCCTGAAAACCGGAGCCTATGACATGCAGGGACTGGCAATGGCTATACGGTTCGCCAGCGAAGCTAAACTGGACCTGCTGACAATCGACGGCGCCGGCGGAGGAACCGGTATGAGTCCCTGGAACATGATGGATCACTGGGGAATTCCGTCGCTCCATCTGCATACTAAGACAGTCGAATACGCAAACATTCTTACCCAATACGGTATGAGGGTCCCGCACCTCTCATTCGCCGGTGGATTTGCCCGCGAAGACCACGTCTTCAAAGCGCTGGCATTGGGTTCCCCATATGCCCGGCTTGTTTGCATGGGCAGAGCTCCGATGATCCCGGGATTCGTGGGGGCGAATATCGAAGGAGTCTTTCATCCTGAGCGGCAGGAAGAATTGAATGGCAATTGGGATAAACTGCCCAGTACCGTAAATAAATACGGAGAATCACCGGAACGGATATTTGCCGGCTGGTATGATATGGAGGAACTTATCGGGCCGGACGAGATGAAAAAGATTCCACTGGGAGCTGTGGCCCTCTGGAACTACGCGGATAAACTGAGTGCCGGCTTGCAACAGTTCCTGGCCGGAGTTCGCAAGTTCGATGTCACCGCACTCAGTCGAGATGATTTGATGTCCGGGAATCTGGAAACAGAGCAAGTGACCGGTATCCCGCATATGACCAGAGCGTATGATCGCCAAGCCCGGGAGATACTGACGCAGGATCTCCAGCCCGTCACTCCGGAAGAAACAGTTATGGACAATGGGCAAAACGGCCAGTAAAAGGGGTTGATTCAGGCAAGAGTGAATGTCACAAAACCACAGAACATAAGCCTCATGCACCTGGGA
>DATFLS010000299.1:0-5352 GCA_035267465.1 bacterium | reverse complement strand
CGTTTCCATGAAAATCCAGCAGGGCAGACCCCAACCCGACTTCCAGGCTCAGCTCATGAAAGCGGGCATTAGAGAGATTCTTTGCCCGGAATTTGCCCAAACCGGTTTCGAACTCCATGTGCTGCAGTTCGGTTTTATTGGGCCGGTTAAAATTGAGCTCGGTCTCACTCAGCCCGTTACTAACCTCCAAACCGGTCAATCTGGTTCCTCCGAATTCCATGATCCCCTTCCCTAATCCGATATCAAGATCTATCTCTGTGGGCAGATTGGGATTATAGGTCAGAGTACAGGTACTTTCCATATCCTTCTTCCAATCGATGGTATGCTCCTCTTCACTATCATCTGACCGGATCTCCAGATAGCCGACCCCCTCCCGTATTCCATAGTCCACCTGGGGATTGAGCCTGTCATTGTCATAGCGGATGTCGACGGTATAGGCATTTTTGACAGCCCCCGGTTTTAACATGAAATCTCCTAATCCATACTCCACAGAAATGTCCAGGCTTTTCTCGTTCCTGACTGCCTGGCTCCGATGTATTTCGTTCACATCCTGTTTACCAACGAGAGCGCCGGCCCAGAGCAACAGGAGCAAACTGAACGAAAGCGTCAACGTGCGGTAATTCATAGAATAAACTCCTCTTCGAGTAGTTTTCGATAAAAGTTCTACTGTACCCTGAATTGATCATCTTCAGACGAATACAGCAAGTGCAACCGATATGCCAATAGAATGGTCAGTTTGCCCGTGATCCCCTCCAGGACCTATAAACAGAGGCTTTTCAGTCCGCTGTTATTTTAAGAACACTCCGTTAGTTATATGAGTTTGATATACACTCATATCAAAGTGATATAAGGAGAAACGGGGTAGAAAATATAGAAACGATGGGATAGTATGCCGCTCGTAAAGAGTTGAACGCAACTGAAATTACTTCGGGGGTACATCAGACACCTGTTCCGCAGAGATGGCAAGACCGCCGGGTCACATTTTGATTTCCAATCCTTCATAGGCGGCCTGACAGGAGATTTCCGGATTGGTTTTGTGGAGGAGCGATTGGGCCTGTTTTTCCATCTTGTTAACGATGGCATCCGAGTGTTCCGGGTCGTGATGAAACAGAATCAAAGATTTAACGTTAGCGTTCGCAGCCACCTCGGTAGCGAACACATAGGAGGAATGCCCCCAGTCACTTTTCGCTCCCAATTCCGATGTGGTATACTGGGCATCGTGAATCAGGAGATCAGCATCGCGGGCGAAATCGATAATTCGCTGGTCGGGATCTTCATGATTGAGATGAAGATAGGGAAACTGCCTATTCTTAATTTGTTCAAAATACTCCTCCGTGGCCCACATTCCCAAAACCCGGCTCTGTCCGAACGGTTGATTATCGGTGGCATATACCAGGGATTTCTCCTGATAGGTGATCCGGTAGCCCAGATTATATCCGGGATGATTCAGGAACATGGTATCAATCCGCACATCTTCGATATAAAAGCTGCCCTCATCAACTTTATTGAAATTTAATTTGGCGCTCAGGTCTCCCAGTTGAACCGGGAAATACAGGGGATCCATCTGGTTTGCGAGCGTCTTTTCCAATTCCTGATCCTTGGATTCGTGTCCATAAATGCTTAGCTCATACCCATCCCGGAAGGCGGGAAGAAAAAATGGCAATCCCTGGATGTGATCCCAGTGGGGATGACTGATCAGGAGGTGGATTCGACTATTGCTGTGACGGCGCAGGAGATCGAGACCAAGCAAGCGAATGCCGGTGCCTGCATCTAACACCAGCACATAATCATTGATTCCAACTTCCACGCATGAAGTATTGCCCCCATATTTTATCGTGGCAGGACCAGGAGTGGCGATAGAACCCCGCACACCCCAAAATTTCACCCGCATGCATACTCCTTACAACGTATGTTATTGTCATCACTCATGCCAGGCTTGACGTGAACACAAAAATATGGTGATGGCTGATGTTCACTCTAATAAAAAATCCACAATCTGTAACTAATAAAAGTGTTGGTTATGTTGTGTGATATCCATCACAACCGGCGGATTTTTTTGAAACAGTCTCGCAGCCGCGTCACGCATTTCTCTGTGGATTAAAGCACGCATTCCTGTGAATCCTCATTCCCACACCCCATTGGCAGAGAACCCCTGCTCAGGTAAATTGAGGTGCAGTCAGGTACCCGTAAGCGGCATATTCTCTCAGCATTCGGTGAGTATTAAAATAGGGCGCGATGAGCGCAATGCTGTTCTTCATCTTTTCAATCCACTGGTCTCTGTCCTCATAATACATCGGAATGACGTCATGTTCCAGCTGCTGGTAGAAGTCTTCCACATCTTCCCGGTCGTCATAGGATTCCATATCTACCATGTCAGCGTTCGGTCCGATGGCCCAGCCGGTGCGGCCGCCGTGATATCCTTCGATCCACCAGCCGTCCAGCACACTGAAATTCAAGACTCCGTTCACCGCGGCTTTCATTCCGCTGGTGCCGGAGGCTTCTCTGGGTCGGCGGGGATTGTTGAGCCATACATCACAGCCCGCCGTTAACATCTTGCCGAGGTCAATATTATATTCTTCCAGGTAGACGATGGGAATATCTTTACTAATCTGCCGGGCAGCCTGCACAATCCGGTGGATCAGCTCTTTGCCCTGCTGATCTCTGGGATGAGCTTTTCCGGCAAATATGAACTGAACCTTACCGCCTGCGAGTTGCACCAGGCGCTCGAGATCGGTGAAAATCAGGTCCGCCCGTTTATAGGTTGCCGCCCGCCTGGCAAATCCGATCGTGAGCTTCTCCGGGTCCATCCGGACTTTATAACTTGTCCGACATAGTCCAGTAGGGCTGATTTTGCCGAGATGTGGGCGTCCCAGAGCCGGTCATCATCTATTTTCAGCGCGTGGGTAAATACCGAGTGCTCAAAATCCCAACCCCGTAATTCCTGATTGTACAGTTTCTGAAAAGCGGGGTGAATCCATGATGCAAGGTGGGTCCCGTTGGTAATGGCAGCGATGTCCGGTTCTTCCAACATTTTCCGTGCGACTTTCCCATGCATCTGCGACACCCCATTGACAAACCGGCTCAACTTTAACGAGAGATCGGTCAGGTTGAGCGCATGCCCCTCCCCGATAATACCCTCCAGGTGTTCCATATAAATGGGATGAAGAACCCGTTGTAACAAATCAACCGAGAATTCGTCATGGCCTGCCGGGACCGGAGTATGCGTTGTGAAGACGCAATTCTTCTTCACCTTGTCATACGAATTGTATCCTCGTTCGCGAATCAATTCCAGGGCCAGCAGACTGGCGTGTCCCTCGTTAAGATGATAAATCTGTCCATTGTTGAAGCCGATATCCCGCAGGATTCGTACACCACCAACTCCCAATACCAACTCCTGGCAGAGGCGGGTATATTCATCACCGCCATACAGATACTGGTTCAGATTCCGGATATGCTCGGGATTTTCCGGAATGTTGGTATCCAGGAAGTACACCGGAACCATGTGACCGTATTTCCCCAGGATCTGGTACTCCCACACCTCAATCCGGACGCTCTGGCCCTCGATTTTGATTCGGGCATAGTTTGGCAGTTTCCTCAGTTTACTCCGGTAATCCCAGATGGCATTTTCTTCGTGCTGCCAGCCTTCATCATCAATCATTTGCTTGAAATATCCATTCCGCCAGAGCATGGTGACTCCGACCATCTGCATACCAAGATCCGCTGCAGACTTCAACGTATCTCCGCCCAGGACGCCCAACCCTCCGCCATAGGTGGGCATATCGCCCTCCAGACCAACCTCCATGGTAAAATAGAATACCCACTTATTCGAATCGATCTTTCCCGGCATTGGCAGATTCCCAGTTTTAAATTCGGATGATTCCATTGTCAGTTCGTTCATCATCATATATTTCCCTCTGTACCATTGTTCGCATTGGAGAAAAAATGAACCATTGCGGCATCACCGTGGAGCACAAATCAAATAATGTGAATCCAGGTTTGAATGTTCCACTATATCTCATACATCATCCGGGATGAAAATATTCGCCGGTTCCCGTCCAGTACTCTGGTAATTTTTTCCCACTCATCATCAGCCGCCTCGTGTGCATCGTCAAAAAAACACGGGAAGTGTTGCGCTTATTGATCAACACATCATTGGCTTGCATATCTATCATCCCGAGTGCTCACTTACCCGCCTCGGTTCCCGGGGATCACATTTCGGAACATTGTACGAGCCCCACAGGATACCGGACAACGCAGGTTCCGAGGTTCCAGGGAAATAAGTTCAAACAAAGAGCATGATAAAATGTCTCATCCTGCGATTCAGTACTTTCTATTCGTTAGAGGCTACGATATCAGCCGGAATATCTGTGTTTTCCGTGCATCATTGAATGCCACTTATTTAACATTTCCTTCTAAACTTCGCAAATATTATACCCATATTAAGCAATTTTTTCCAGACTATCAGCGATGCCTATAAACCGTGTCTTTTTGCATCAGGCCAGACTGTGCCCACGGCAATTATCCACAATTCTGCATACGACTTGCTCCCTCCGGTTCGGGCAATCCGTTTATTGTATAATTGTGCTGGTAAAATACAAACTGGAACATAATAACTTTACGAATATAACACTTTTGCAAGGAAGATCAATATGTGGGAAGCGAAAATTCCGATGGCTCAAGGTGGTAACCGGATCCTTTACTTCCTTGTGCCTATCCCGATGTCTCGGTATGACAGCTCATCCGGTATCGCGCATCTGGCAGCGAGGCCATCTCCGGCGGATTGGTGATAGTTTTACACGTCAAATCGTTGCTTTTGCTTCTTCAATTCCGCCATCAGCGAATTTAGTGGAGGGACCTCCTCAAATACAGTACTCCCGATATATTGATTTGCGCCGGCCTTATAAATCTGGCTGATTAATGTGATCAAGTCTTCCGGCAGGGGTTCCGGCGAGATCTGACAGTACGATTTCCAATCCGGGTCGTCTTCTCCGGCTGCTTCCTGCTTTGCCCTGTCCACTTCGGCAACCCAATCCGGCTGCAGATGTTTATACGCCTGACGTAAAATTTCCTTGCTCACCTGTTCATCATTGAACAGAAACCGGTTCTCATCGAAGGTTCCCAGCACATCAACCAGCCGGATTGTGTCGTGATATTTCATTGCCTCAATTTTTCCGTCATAATGTTGAAAGCCGACCGCTCCGGCTTGTTCGGTAATAAACTGATTGGTCACCCGCGCCAGCTCCAGTAATTTGTCGAACTCATCGCCGGAAAGACCTGCAATTCGTTGGGCGTCGGTATAGGATATTGCCCGGTCTGTGCTCTCCAGCTTGGTGGTAAAATCGTAGACCGGTT
>DATFLS010000298.1:0-5260 GCA_035267465.1 bacterium | reverse complement strand
GGTGTCAAACACCTCACCTTGGGACTTATCGCTGCTTATACACCCGCACATACTCAACAAAGTACTGCTGCGGGAAAATACTGTCGTCCACGCCCTGCTGTCCACCCCAGCCGCCTCCGATGGCTGCATTGATGATCAGGTAAAACGGCTGGTCGAACGGCCAGACGGCATCGCCGGCGCCTTCGTTTTCGAAGGCGAAATATTGTTGTTCATCCACAAAGAAGCCAATCTTGTCGGCAGTCCATTCGATGGCATACAGGTGGTAGTTATCGTAAGGAGCGGATACAACAATACTATTCCCCTTATTGGTGCCCTTCACGTGATTGTAGGCTTCGGTATGGATATTGGCGTGTATTCTGTCCGGCTCGAATCCCACGTTCTCCATAATATCGATTTCGCCGCATTCGGGCCAGCCCACCTCATCGATGTTCATCCCGAGCATCCAGACGGCCGGCCACATGCCGGTTCCGGTGGGCAGCCGGGCCTTCACTTCAATCCGGCCATACTGCCAGGTGGCCGTATTCCTGGTGCGCAAACTTGCCGAGGTGTATTCGTGTCCCTGCCAGTTATCCCTCCGGGCTTCGATGATCAGGATCCCATCCTCCACCCGGGCGTTCTCCAAACGCTTCTCGGTATAATACTGCAGCTCATTATTACGGATATATCCGACTTCGTAGCCCCATTTGGCCTGATCCGGCAGTCCTTCGTGCTCGAACTCATCAGACCACACCAGCTCCCATTCGGAGTCCTGGGACTGCGAACAACCGGACAGCACGGCGATGAAAATGAATGGTATCAACCAGAGTGATTTTCGCATGATTCTCATCCTCGTCATTTTCTCATTCCAAATACAACAATTGACAGGATTTACGGGATTTACAGGATAATCTTAAATTTAAGGATTCTTATATTCATAAAATCAACCTGTTTTAAAGATTCTTTTTATTTCTTTCATTCATGTAAATTCGGGAAATTCGTGGTTGCATTTTATCGTTTCACCTGAATTGCCTTCTCTCCCTCCGGTTTCGGCATGAACATATCATCCGTAGTGATCCCGCACTCCTCCATCATGCGGATGCAGTAATCGAGGTTGCCGTAATTGGCATCCGCATTATTGGTTCCGAAGGAGAACTTCACCCCGGCCTCCTTGGCACGCGTAATAAATTCGGCACTGGGAATTTCATAACGATCGTTGATTTCGATGGCAACGTCGTGTTCCACTGCGGCATTGATCACCCGCTGCATCCGTGATTCGGTCCACAGCTGATCATAGTCACTCCTGATTTCTTCCGGCAGGAAAGTGGGATTTACAAAGATATCAATGGGCTCGTCACTCAATACCGAGACAATTCTATCCACGTACATCTCCATAAACTCCTGTGTGTCACCGATGTGGACAGTTTCCGGTCTCCAGAGCTGGGTGCGTCGTCCCTCATCATCGGTGAACGTCAGGGCATCCGAAAATACGTAATCAAACCGGGCAATGGCTTCTTTGGAAAAGATATCCACCCATTCGCGGCCTTCCGCCTGCATTCCCAGGAAGATTGGTTGCCCCTCCATACGGTTCACGAAATCGTAAATTCCCTCATCATCGGTAATCGGAAAGCCCAGTCCGCAGCTCGGCGCAATCCCGTACTGAATGCCAACTCTCTGGGATTTGGTCAGCGCTTCCTCCAGGGAGAGCCCTCCTTTCACATGGATATGATGGTCGATGATGGGAAAGTTCGCAGCATTCAACTGGAGGAGTTTTTCGTAGGTTTCATCGATGACAGGAAATTCCGATGGATCCTCAGGAAGATCATCCGGCAATGGCTTGACCATAATATTCTTATAATATACTTTGCTCCCCGGATCATGGCACTGGATGGCAAAGGTCCCGCTGGATAGCAGGCGTCCCTGCATATTCCCCGGCCTGCTCGGATTTTCGGGCTCCACATAGTCCACGACAGTCATGCCGTTCAACTTTACCATAATATGGTTGGCCATGACGATGATGTGCAGCGTAAACCATTCATCATCCTGCACTAATTGCTTATACATGTTGCGCACGGCATAGAGGCTGGCGGTCTTTTTACGCTCATAATAGTTACCGGTGGGTTCCTGGGTATTGTTGACCTGGATTTCGTATCCCTTCTCCGGCCAGCCTTCTTCCTGATATTGTGTATGGATGTAGATCCCGGAGTTCGCTCCGTGGCGTGCCATGACATCAGCCTTGAATTCGAAATTCTTAAATTCGGCGTTCTCTGCCGATCCGGAATAAAAGAGATGGGATCGGGGACCGTCGCAAAAAATCATCCCATCCTGCACCTTCACCGAATTCTTATTTTCACTGGCCGTCCATCCGTCCAGCGTTTTGCCGTCAAACAGCGATATCCAGCCATCCGCTGCCTGACCGGACTGCACGGAAAGACAGAGGAAAGTAATAATCATAACAATTACAGATAAACCCTGTCGTGCTCTTCTCATGAGATACTCTCCCTCCTTTAAGGCTGCAAACATGTGTTCTGTGGTGAGTATGATGTGTAATTAAATATAAAAGAATGCGAAGCGGTATGATAATGTTTTATCGGAGAACAGTCGGCTAATCTTTGGAAACCACTTCCTGCAGAGCCATTCCGGAATTGCCTTGATACAGAGCTATGCCCATATCACAGATTCAGCCAGCCAATAACGAACCGGTTCATTTGTTGACAATTCCCTTCGTGGGTTCTACCCTATAGAAGTCGCGCATACGCTATATGGTATCGCGACAGATATACTTACAGATAGTCGAACCCAGGGTGCCACACCGACAGACTGGAATCTAACAACAAGGAGCCTCTCATATGCGTGGCAAACTCCGGATCAGGAAGAAACGTTTGAAAAGGGCAGGATGGAAAATTATCAGCGCCAGCCGGATGGATGAGAAAACCTATCAGTTAACTCTGGAAAGTCCGGACGGAGAAGAAGTGACCATCGAAGAGCGGACCAGACCCCGCGCCTATCTCCGGGCAGAGCGGGAATTGCTTACCGAAGATTAACCCCGGAACAGGTCCGGTTATTTCTATCTGCACCGGACCCCGGGGTGGGATTCGGTGCAGATATTTCTCCCTATGACTTTACCGGATACCGCCTGCAGATCGGTATAGTTCCCCGCATCAGGCGGCAATAACACCGCACGCTGTTCGAATCCATCCAGGTCTATCTCCACCGGCTCCGGTTCTTCTTTTTCATCGGTGCCCGATTCCTCTTCCCCGTTCTCCTCTTCTTCGTCCCCGATCTCCACCTCATCATTCCGTGGTTTCAGCGGATCAGGCACGTCTTTCCGCAGTGGTACTGCTGCAATTTTTGTGGTATTGATATAAACCCAGCTGCCGTCCAGATCGCTGTATGTGGGCGATAACGTCCGGTTCGTCAGGTAATACAGATATTTCCCATCGGGATACCATTCTACTACCCGCTCCCCGGCGGGGTGATGCGTTATCCGCTCGGGAGTACCGCCCAATGTGGGAATGGTGTACATGTCCGTGTTTCCATCGTAATTCCCACTAAACGCTATACGGCTCCCATCCGGTGAAAAACGGGGAAACGTCTCCTCCCCTTTCGGAGAACTCAACCGGCTGGCTGTTCCGCCCTCTTTGGGAACCACCCAGATATCCCCTGCGTACACAAAAGTAATGTGAGTCTGAGAAACATCCGGATGCTGCAACATCCGGGCGTTTACCTGGGCCTGCGCATTTCCCTGCCAGAAGAGAATACTCAAAAATCCATACAGCAGAATCAGTCGCTTCATTGATCGTGGTCCTTTGATTTCATGCATTGCTTTAGTCGACTGAAACGAACCGTTATTTCTATCTATCCTCAATGAAATCAGATATTCAAGGGGGGATAGCGGTCCCACCGGGCTCCCCTTGGGATATGTATTATTTTTCAAAAGTACTCTTTTTGAGCCACGATCTTGCCACCATAATTCCAGATGGAATTTTCTTCTACTCTTGTACCGGATATGGTGCATGCTCCGGCCAGGTCACCGGGTCCTCCCCGATTTGCTGCTGCAGCACTTCAATCGCCTTCATCAGCTGGGCATCATGTCCCCGGGCCATCTCTTCAGAATGCAGATCCACGACGATATCCGGTTCCACCCCGACGTTTTCCACCACCCAGTTTCCCCGGGGATTATAAATCCTGTAATCAGGTGCTGTCAACGTGCCACCGTCAACCATCTGAATAAACATGGAGACACCAACTAAACCTCCCCAGGTCCGGGTGCCGATAATCGGTCCCATCTCCCGTTTGCGGAATTCGTACGGAAGCATGTCCCCGCCGGAACCGGCCTGGCGGTTGGTAATACACACCATATGTGCTCTGGTAGCAACTTCCGGAATCGTTTGATCATGCGAGTACCGCCGGGTCCAGTAACCATGGATTGGCTTATCCGGCCTGCGCAGAAAAATATCCGGATCCAGCCCACCGCCGTTGTACCGGCCATCGATAATCAATCCCTGCTTGCGGGTTTGCGAGTAATAATATTTCGGAAACTCCCGGGCGGACCCCATATAGGTATCCGGCAGATGGAGATAACCGATTTGCCCGTTTGATGCTTCCGCCACCACCCGACAGTTGTGCTCCACCCAGGTGTTATACCGCAGCGTCGATTCACTGCTCAGGGGTTTCACGGTGATTTCGCGGGCGCCTTCCGTTGAGGGACGTTCATTGACCAGCAATGCGACCTGCTTCCCGGCCTGATTCTGAAAATAGCTGTAAATATTCTGATCAGTGGTCACTTCCTCTCCATTGACTGCCAGCAGATACTCCCCTTCCTGTACCTGCAGTCCGGACTTTGCAAGCGGCGGGAACACTTCATCAGTCCAGTCCGCTTCCCGGTATATCTTCTTGAACTGGTATCGATAATTGCGGGAATCAACCTGCCAGTCCACTCCCAGCATTCCCACATTCACATCTTCCGCTTCACGCTTTTCGTCCCCGCCCCAGACATACGTATGAGACGTGCTCAACTCGGCAATCATTTCGCCGATCAGGTACACCACATCAGACCGGGATGCGGCATAAGGCAGGAGACTGCCATACTTTTCACGCATGGCCAACCAGTCGACCCCATGCATATTCGGCTCGTAATAAAAGTCTCGCTCCATCCGCCAGGCCTCATGAAAGATTTGTCGCCATTCCTCTCTGGGATTCAGATGCATGGTCAGATCCGAGAGATCCAGAGCATTGCCGCCGGAATTCCTGGCACTGGCCTCGATTATCCCCACAGTCTCAC
>DATFLS010000297.1:0-10610 GCA_035267465.1 bacterium | reverse complement strand
GGTGGTCACCGATATTCCCGGCACGACCAGGGATACGGTGCATTCCGATTTCACCTATTTCCAGCAGAAATATCGTCTGCTGGACACCGCCGGACTGCGAAAGCGATCCAAAATTAAGGAGGAGATCGAATACTACAGTCTGGTGAGGACCTATCAGGCTGTCGAATCCTGCTCGGTCGCCATCGTTCTGGTGGATGCCGCTGAAGGTTTTTCAAGGCAGGATGCGGGAATCATCCGGTTTGTGCTTGATGAGAAGAAAGCATTGGTTATTGCTCTAAATAAATGGGATCTGGTTGAAAAAGATACGTTTACTGCCCGGAATGTCCAGAATGAGATCATCTACCGATTTCCCGAGTTGCAGTATTACCCGTTTTGTTTTCTCTCTGTCACCAGGCGACAGCGGCTGTATAAACCGATCAAGCTGGCAGCAGAGGTTTTTGAGGATTGGAATAAGACCATCCCGACGCACGAATTGAATGAGTATTTTCAGCCAATTCTCGAACAATCGCCACCACCGCGGGTGAAGGGGAAATTTATCCGGATTAAATATGTGACCCAGGTGAAAAGCGCACCCCCCGTATTTGTGTATTTCGCGAATGAGCCGAAACTTATCCCGGAAAACTACCGCCGCTTTCTCCAAAATAAAATTCGTGAGCAGTGGGATTTTACGGGAGTCCCCCTCACGGTATTTTTCCGCCAAAAGTAAGGAGAATCCGGTATTTGACGATACTACTAACAAAAATAGGTTCATACACTCATGCATGGCTGTTAAGCAGGGACCGCACCTAATTACAGAGGCTCACTTGTGAAATTACATATATCTTTATTAAGTCTGGTACTGGTTTGGAGTATCACTACGGATATCATTGGAGGGGAAGCGTCGGATAAAATGAAATGCGGGTTTGGTATCCAGGTGCAGCCTGCTCCGGCTCAGGTGGAGAAGAGGGTATTTGCAGAAGCAGATCGCCCGGACCGGCAGCACCGGTATTTAGTGGAAGATCCTCCCTTCCTTCTGCACTATGACAGTGAGTCCATCCATGCGATTGATATGACCATTGATAATGCCACCGGCCTGCCCGTGTGGATAGTGGAAACGGAAGCCGCCCTGAAGCATGCCTGGCACCTGCTGGTGGATTCTCTGCAATTTGATCCCCCTCCCATGGACAAGGTCGCCTATGCCAAGGATCCTGACGGGGGTGCCTATGATATCTACTTCAGAAATTTCAATTTCTATGGATTCACCCATCCGGAAGATTCCGTGACGAGTACGGAGCGGCCCTATGATTTTACGGGTTACATGGAAGTGGAAAATGATTTCCAGGGATTTCCTACGGAAGGCATTGAGGGGCTTCGGGTCACAATTGCACATGAGTTGTTCCATCTGTTCCACCTGGGCTATGCCTGGAAGGTGCGGGATTTGAGAGTGCAGGATTTATGGTGGTACGAAATCTCCAGCAGCTGGTTTGAAGACGTAGCCTATCCCTCAGTGAATGACTATGTCGCCTATGTAAGTCACTACTTCCAGGATCCACGGCCATTACATGCCAGCGGTGCAGACAGACTGGATGGTTACCGGGTTGCCCATTATGGGTCTGTTCTCTCGGATTATGATTATCCGCCTCTCTGGGAAAAAATTTGGTCTGAATTCACAAACAAAGGAGCTTACGAGGCGCTTGATCTCAGTTTACGGACGCTCCTGGGGAGCTCATTTACCTATTCTCTGCGGAAGTTTGCGGGGTGGAACTTTTTCACCGGAGATCATGCGGTACAGGGATTCGGATATCCGGATGCCGTACTCTTTCCAACTATCAGCACGGATAATGCCATTGTGATTCCCGATAGTCTCCCGTTCTCATACCAGGTTAGTCCAAAGGATATCCGCTATTATCAGCTGGAACGAACCATGAGTAGTATGCCCTACTTTTCACTGCTGCAACTGGGCAGACCGGATCCGAATTATATCGGAGGAGTGCTGGGTCTGGACGATCAAGCCCCGGAGCTGCACTATATGGAATCCAACAGAAGCCTGGATGTCAGGCTGGAACGTTCGGGCTATAACGGGCTGATAGCAGCTGTAAACAGCGGCACTGATTCCAGCACGTTCACCCTGAAAAATAGCGATGAGTTATTGCGCCCTTATCCGAACCCGCTGGTGTTGCATCAAAATCAGAGCAACATTCATTTGTACACACTGATCAACGAAACGACTTCGCTCGAGGCGGAAATCTATAATTTGAACGCCCAGCGCGTTTATCGATATACCTTTCCTGGCGGAGAATATCCGGCGGGAACCCATTCGCTCACATTGCCCCTGCAGGATCAATTGATATCCTCGCTGAGCAACGGAGTTTACATTGTTCGCCTCAAAGGGAAGGATGTTCGGCAAACGGCCAAGATCACTATTCTGCGGTAATGGATGTCTATAAGACGGTCCGGAATTCTGCGCAGGCAGAATTGAAAGTAAAGGGGTCGAAGTTCATCGGGCAGATCTTTCCCGTAAACTCCCGGTCGGCAGCAGACCAGAAAATCTCTGAAATAAAAGTGGAATTCTACGACGCCGCACATAATTGCTCTGCGTACCGAATAGGGACAGGGAAGGACACCCTGTACTATTACGATGACGACGGTGAACCGTCCGGAACGGCCGGGAAACCGATTTTTCAGACACTGGTGGGTGAAGAACTCACCTATACGCTGCTGGTGGTTACCAGGTATTTCGGCGGCACCAAACTTGGCACCGGAGGGCTGGTCCGGGCCTACAGTGAGACTGCTAAACTGGCCATCGGGCAGGCAAACATCGTAGAGAAAGTAAAAACGGATATCCTGCAGCTGCAGACAATTTACGAAGATATCAGCCAGGTTATGAGAGTGATTGAGCGTCTCCACGGCCAAATTGTCCATCAGGATTACGGAGAAGAGGTCCGGCTGGATGTGGCGGTGAGGCGCTCGATCTCAGATCAATTCCGTCAGGAATTACGGGATGCTACGGCTGGCCGGATTCGGTTTGTCTCCTCCCCATAATTCATGTATTTTTTCGTCAGTCCGAAAGTTCGTCAGGATAGAGATTGAAACTTTGACCGGTACCGCAAGGAGTGTAAATCCGGGCAATATTCCATGAGAAGAGGTTGCATATAATAATGACTGCGGCGACAAAACAGGTTTCAGGAAAAATAATCGAGTATCTGAACGAGGAATTATCATACCCGTCCGCCCACATGGAGGGGGCTCTGAAGCTGTTGATCAATGGGGCCACACTTCCGTTTGTTGCCCGCTACCGGAAGGAAGCCACCGGTGGCCTGGATGAAACAGAACTCAAAGAGGTCCTTCATCGATATCAATATTTCGAAGACCTGGAGGATCGAAAAAGTACCGTTCTCAATACCATTGAAAAGCAGGGGAAACTGACTGACGAATTGCGGGATGAGATCGAGGCATGCAAAGAAAAAAACCGGCTGGAAGATCTCTATGCGCCCTATAAACCGAAACGCCGCACCCGGGCACAGAAGGCACGGGAGAAGGGATTAGAGCCGCTGGCAGACCGCATCTGGCTTCAACCGGAGAATGCGCCAGATTTACATGAACTGGCGGAGGAGTTGCTCCCGGAGGAAGTCGAAACAGTGGAGGAAGCACTGGAGGGCGCACACGATATCCTGGCGGAGCGGATTGCAGATAATCCTGACATCCGCCAATGGTTGCGCACCCGGATGTATAAACACGGAATGTTGACAGCACGGGCGAAAAAGGACTGGCAGGATCAGCCCTCGAAATTTGAGATGTATTACGATTACCAGGAGCCGGTCAAATCTCTCCCCGGCCATCGGTTTCTGGCCATACGCCGGGGGGCGGGTGAAGATGTGCTGAACTACGGGATTGACGTGGAGACCGAGCCGGTGTTCAATTTCATTGCACAAAGAATTATTACGACAGAAAGTCCGTACAGAGATTTTCTGGATGAGGTCATTCAGGATGCGTTTCATCGGTTGCTCTCGGTATCGATCGCCGGCGGCATTCTGGCAGAACTCCGGGAGAAGGCAGAGGAGGAAGCGATCCAGGTATTTGCCCAGAATGTCGCGGATGTACTCATGGCGCCAGGGGCGGGTCCGAAACGAATCCTGGCGATTGATCCGGGTTTTCGTACCGGATGCAAAACCGCCGTCATTGACGAAACCGGCAAATTTCTCGCCAGCGCCACGATCTATCCCCATCCTCCGCAGAACTCCCGGGAAGATGCGGAGAAAGTAGTGGAGGATCTTCTCCGGAAATACGACATCGATCTTGTTGCTGTGGGGAACGGAACGGCGGGCAGAGAAACATTGGGGTTTGTGACTGAACTGATGAGGCAAAATAATCGTTCGGCGACACCTGTATTAGTTAACGAATCAGGGGCATCGGTGTACTCGGCGTCGGATCTGGCGGCGGAGGAATTCCCGGACCTGGACGTCACAGTCCGGGGCGCCATTTCCATCGGCCGCCGGCTGCAGGATCCACTGTCGGAACTGGTGAAAATTGATCCGAAAAGTATCGGCGTCGGGCAGTATCAGCACGATGTCAATCAAACCAGACTGAAGGGGGAACTGGATACGGTGGTCTCCAGCTGTGTGAATGCGGTAGGGGTTGATATCAACACCGCGTCCAGAGAATTATTGCAGTATGTTTCCGGATTGAATGCCGGAACTGCCGAGGCGATTGTTGACCATCGTGAGTCAACCGGGCCGTTCCGGGACCGCCAGGAGATTCAGGAAGTACCCGGAATCGGCGAGGTGACGTTCGAGCAGTGCGCCGGTTTTCTTAAGATCCCCGGTGGCAGAAACCCACTGGATAATAGCAATGTCCATCCTGAATCGTATTATATTGTGGAGGAAATGATCCGGCAGACAAATCAAAGCCTGCAGGAGGTGATCGGGAAAGGCATTGAAGTCGATCCCGGGCAATTTGCGGATGACCGGGTCGGTCTCCCCACCATCCGTGACATTTTAGCGGAACTGAAGCGGCCCGGCCGGGATCCCAGAGATGAATTCAAGATGGCATCCTTTAAGGAAGGTGTGGAGGAGATTGAAGATCTCCGCGAAGGGATGATACTTGAGGGGACGGTCACGAATATTACTCACTTCGGAGTTTTCGTAGATATCGGAGTGCACCAGGACGGTCTGGTTCATATCTCTGAAATTGCGGATAAGTATGTCAAAGATCCGCATGATGAGGTTCGGGTGGGCGAAATCGTGAAGGTAAAAGTTCTCAGTATTGATGTGGAGCGAAAACGGATTGGGCTTTCAATGAAGCAGGTCTCTCATTGATAATAAATGTAAAATATCTCATTTTATATAGGTTTGGAGAGCAACATAAATTTGATCACAACGGAGAGATGGCATGGAATCAACAATAGCAACCTCTGAGATTGTGGAATTGAGTATTAATACCATCCGCACGTTAGCGATGGATGCGGTACAGAAGGCGAACTCCGGGCATCCGGGGATGCCGATGGGAATGGCGCCGGAAGCGTATGTGCTCTGGGCAAAGATTATGAATTACGATCCCGATGATCCGCTGTGGCCGGATCGCGACCGGTTTGTGTTGTCCGCAGGACATGGCTCCATGCTCCTGTACAGCATGCTGCACCTCACGGGATATGACCTGCCCCTGGAACAACTCAAGAATTTTCGACAGCTGGGGAGCCATACAGCGGGCCATCCGGAATACCGGGATGCTCCCGGAATCGAAACGACCACCGGTCCCCTGGGGCAGGGCTTCTCAAACGGAGTAGGGATGGCGCTCGCTGCCAAGCATCTGGGCGCGGTGTTCAACAAAGAGGGCTATCCGATTATCGATCATTATGTCTATGCGATCTGCAGTGACGGAGACTTGATGGAAGGCATTGGCGCTGAATCGGCGTCGTTGGCCGGACATCTGGGCCTGGATAATCTTATTTATGTCTACGATGACAATCATATCAGCATCGAGGGGAATACGAGTCTGGCTTTCAGCGAAGATGTCCCGAAAAGATTTGAGGCGTATGACTGGCATGTGCAGATTGTGGAAGATGCCAACGATGTGGAAGCGTTTGAGCATGCGATAAGAGAAGCCCAATCGGTTGCCGGGAAACCTCATCTCATTGTGACTCGCTCCCACATTGCGTACGGCAGCCCGAACAAGCAGGATACGGCCGGCGCGCACGGAGCGCCGTTGGGGGATGAAGAGGTGCAGTTGACCAAGGAAAATCTCGGATGGGATCCGGATCGGCGGTTCTACATCCCGGAGGAAGTGGCAGAACATTTCCGGGCAATGGTGAGCGAACGCAAACAACGGTACCAGGAATGGACGGAGATGTTTACCGAGTATAAAAAGGAGTATCCGGACCTGGGGGCAGAGTTTGAACGGCGGATGGCGGGACAGCTCCCCGATGGCTGGGACAAGGATTTGCCTTCCTTCCAGCCGGAAGATGGGAAAATTGCCACTCGGAAGGCTTCCGGAGCGGTTATCCAGCCGTTAGCCGGAGCAGTGCCGGAACTTATCGGAGGCTCCGCCGATCTCGCTCCATCAACCAAAACGCTCATCGATGAGTCCGGTGATTTCGCCAGAGATGCCTTTCACAATCGAAACTTACGGTTTGGTGTTCGAGAACACGCCATGGGGGGAATCGTAAACGGGATGTCACTCTATCGCGGGGTACGGCCGTACGGCGCCACTTTTCTGATTTTTTCAGATTACATGCGACCCAGCATCCGACTGGGTGCGATGATGCAGCTTCCGAATATCTATGTGTACACTCACGACTCCATCGGTTTGGGAGAGGACGGCCCAACCCATCAACCTATTGAACACCTCTCCTCACTCCGGGCGATCCCCAATCTTCTGGTGTTGCGCCCCGCCGACGCGAATGAGGTAACCGAATGCTGGAACATCGCTATCCGACAAACCGACCGGCCGGCTGCGCTGATCCTGACGCGGCAGGGTCTTCCCGTGCTGGATCGATCACAAGTAGCCCCTGCTTCCGGGGTAACAAAGGGCGGATATGTGATCAAGGATGCCGAGGACACCCCTGAGGTTATTTTAATTGCCACCGGATCGGAAGTATCACTGGCCCTTGACTCTGCGCAGACGCTGAGGGAGGAGGGAGTGCAGGCCCGGGTCGTGAACATGTGCTCCTGGGAACTCTTCGAGGAGCAGGATGCGGAGTATCGCGAATCGGTGTTGCCTCCCCACATCACGAAGCGTGTGGTGATTGAGGCCGGCCGCCATACAGGGTGGGAACGTTATGGCGGTCCCGAAGGCGTGTATATTACCATGGAAACCTTTGGGAAATCAGCGCCCGGAGGAGAAGTGTTCAAGGATTTCGGGTTTTCTGTCGATAATGTAGTTGACAAAGCAAAGTCGCTGCTATCATAAGCGAAATCTGTATGTGAATACACCGGTCACAATACATAAAAGTTCGTTGTGAGTGGTGTTCTGTAGTTTGAAGATTAGGGGATGGGATAGCAGAGTCCATCTATGGTATCCTGAGACCGGTGTACACCTATGAATCAATTACACACAGACCGATACTGGTTAAGCAACTCGGGCTTTTCTCCGGCGCCGCCCCTGCGTGGGACGGCCCGTGCGGATGTGGCGGTCATTGGAGGCGGAATTACCGGATTATCGGCCGCTTATCACTTAAAGCAAGCCGATCCGGCCCTTAATGTCATCCTTGTGGAAGAAGAGTCCGTCGGGAGTGGTGCCAGCGGTCGAAATGCCGGCTTCGTGCGCCGTTCATTCGGACTGAATTTGCGGTATTCAGTGTTTCGATTTGGTAAAACCCGGGCGCGAATCGCCTGGGATTTTATGGATAGTGCGGTCAATTATCTTGCCGACTTTATTAAACAAAATGCCCTCAACTGCGATTTTCGGCAACACGACTTTCTCAGATTCGCCACGAACCGGAACTACCTTGACAGATTACAAAGCGAAATGGAACTGGCCCAGCAATTGGGCATCACCGGGAGACAATGGCTCTCATACAGCCAGTTGCAACAGGCCTTCGGTTCGCCGGCGATGCTGGGTGGCTTTATGGAATCCGGGGTCGGGATGATCCAGCCGGTAAAGTTTCTCCGTGATCTCCGGGACCGCGTAATCGATAAGGGCGTCCGGATCTACGAACATACACCGGCAACCCATGTGTACGATACCACGCCAGTTCGCATTGAAACACCGGAAGGAGAACTTCTTTCCGGAAAGGTGGTTTTTGCAACCAATGGGTATTCACACGGATTCTCCCAATTACGAAGATTGCAGATCCCGGCATACAATTATGCCATTCTCACCCGGCCGCTCACGGACGAGGAACTGGAAGGAATGGGATGGGAGTATTGCTTGGGGATGAAAGATGTGCGTAATTTTCCATTCTATCTGCGTCTAACCCCGGAACACCGGTTGCTGGTTGGGGGAGGGAATATCGAATTCATTTCCAATCAGACCAAGCCTTTTCGCCGGAGTAATCGATTTCTGCAGGACCTGATACAATTCCTCGGCGAGCTGTTTCCCCAGGTGAAATACATCGATATTGAAAACAAGTGGAAGGGGATGATCTCGATCCCACTGGATATGATGCCGGTGATCGGCCACCTGCGTGATCAGCGCTTGCTCTATAGTTTGGGATATGTCGGGCATGGGATTCCCCTGGCGCTAACGAGCGGACGGATTCTGACCGATCTTGTCCTGGAGCGTCAATCGGAGTTCACGGATCTCTTCTTTGTCAATCGCTATCCGGTACCCTGGCCCATCGAACCACTTCGATTTGGCATCAGTAAAGCCATCCGGGGATACATGCAGCTGCAGGATCAATTGTTAGGAAAGACCGGTTCCTAACTTACGGCGTCTGACTTCTTGCTTTGAATATCCGGAGACGTTTCCGATTGGACCGCGGTGAACTGTAAAGATCCCATTACATACCAGAGAATCCAGAGTACCAGGAAATATCCGATGAGGATCCCGAGTGTTATCCAGTAACCCGTCAGTGAGTTGCCGAACACGTTCATCGGAAGGTTCAGCACGATGAGGAGGGGGAACCCGAACACCAGCGCCACTCCGCTTCCGTAAACTAAATCTTCGGCCACCGGAGTATCAAATTCGGGATCCGTCACCCGTACCAGGACCAGTCCCGAATTAATGGTGCCCGTCATTTCACCGAAGATGCCGATGAACCGTTCGAAATGATAGTTATCGAAAGCCCGGTACTGCAGCCATCGGGCAAGGAGATATGTCACTAATCCACCCACTCCGCACATAAGAAGAAGGGGCAGCCAGTAGGCACCCACGATGATCACCGATATAGCCCCGATGGCGCTCACCACCAGATAATCGACGAACACACCGGCAGATCGAGTCATCAATCCCCGGTCGATTACGTAACTCTTCCCGGCGGTATCCAGCACCTTGCGGACCGCAATGGAAATAAGATTTGCCAGAACAAAATGAAATGACCACAGGGTTCCGACAAATGCCCGCAGTCCGGCCGATTCCATCAAGTGAGCCAGCGAAGCGACGACGATATAGGTGATGAAATACAGTAATCCAATCAGGGCGAGTTGAAACGCATACGGTTCGATAGCTTCGGTGGAAAGGGTGAGTCTGCCGGCGATAGGTGGTTCTTTTTCTTTCACCACGCCAATCCGCATATCTCTGGTGATACCTTCCAATCCTTCGATAAGAGTCGTTTCTCGCCGACGTATGCCCCGCTGAATCAGTCCGATACCCGCAAAATATGCAATGAGATAGCCCACCGCGGCGAACGTGAGTCCGACTTCCCCTCCACCTTCGAAGCCGAAACTCTCCCAGTTATGCCCCATGGTATACGCAACTCCCGGCCCCATTCCGTATCCCAGCGGGAGCAGCAGCCCCATCCCGGCGAATAAGTCAGGCATGACCGTATAGATGAGGATCAGCGCGATGATTAAACCCACTGCTCCCTGGATGAGGTAGTGGGAGAGAAATGCAAAACCGGTGCTGATGGGTCCTCTGCCCCAGTCGGTTTTCTCCTCCCGGAGTCCGATTGCAATGAACGTGAGGGCCAGGAGGTGATACACGTAAATGCCGAGTCGATCCGTCGTAACATTTGTAATACCCAGCAGTTGCGGACCGAGTATGAGCGCGAGAAATCCTCCGATGATATTGTTCGGAATGAGAAAGTGTTGAAAAAATTTTACATAACGACGAAGAATAGTGCCAAGGATAAGAAAGCTGCTGAGCAGCGTAAAATCGATCACCACATATTTCAGATTGACGGTGAGATCCCAGGGATTCAAGAAGTGCTCCTCTCCAGCTGCAGCAGCATATTCAACAACTTAAAGGCACCATGACCGGCTGACAAATCTTCGAAACCCCCGGAAAAACGGGAGTTCCGTTTCAAGTGGTGCTTGTGTAATTGTGTTCGCCTTGAAGATGTATTAGTAGTAACCGATTGTTCATTGCAATTTGATTCTTGGGTTTCAGGGCAAATCGGCGGACTGCTGCCGGCAAATTATTCGGGTTCACCCACGGAACTTTCCAGCAGACCGAGCCCGTCAACCTCAAGCGCTACGGTATCACCCGGTTGAAGCCAGACATCTCTGCCCAGTCCGAGGATACTTCCGGATTCGATG
>DATFLS010000296.1:0-3150 GCA_035267465.1 bacterium | reverse complement strand
CTGATTAATCAATTGATAGGTCGTGGAGTCAATATCTGTGAGGTGCGTGACCGGATAATTCAGCTTATTTAACTGGCCTTCTTCGGTTTCGTAGGCAACCCCGAAATGGGGCGTTGTCACCAAACCGTCCGTAGCGAGAATTCCGGCATAATGTGCCATCTGCAGAGGGGTCACCAGGATGTTCCCCTGTCCGACCGTCATGTTCAACAGATGGCCCTCCGTCCATCCCCGCTTGCCGTAGACCCGATCCATCCAGGCCTGATCCGGAATCAACCCGGATGCCTCTTCCGGCAGATCTATCCCGGTTTTGGTTCCGAACCCGAATAATTTGGCATACTTCGCCCACGCCCTGATCCCCACCTTCCGAATCAGAGTGTAAAAATACACGTTGCAGGATTGTTCTATCGCGTCCAGCATATCCACACGACCGTGCCCGTACGATTTCCAGCACTTAAACGTCCGGCGACCCAACCGATAGTAGCCCGGACAGTTGACAGTCCACTCCGGTGAAACGACATCTTCCTCCAGGGCGGCAATCGCCGTGATTAATTTAAACGTGGATCCGGGGGGATACGTCCCTGCGGCCGCACGATTAAACAGGGGCCGGGTGGAATCCGCCTGTAATGCATGCCAATCCTCCACCTCGATAGCGCCGGCAAACACGGAGAGATCGTAGGAGGGGGCGCTGACAAAACTGAGTATTTCGCCGGTTTCCGGTTTTAGCACCACGACCGTACCCTGCAGGGTATCGAACAAGGATTCCGCGTATTGTTGCAGCTGGACGTCCAGGCTGAGGTACAGGTTATACCCGGGTTTCGGCTGGATCGGCTCCCGATCTTCAACCAGTCCGATCTCCTGACCGATGGCGTTCACCTGAAGGTATTGATATCCCTTGGCGCCGCAGAGTATGGATTCGTATTCGCGTTCCAATCCGTTCCACCCAATCAAATCGCCCAATTGGTACTTCTGAGTTCGTCGGAATTTTTCCAATTCTGACTCATCGATCTCCCTGAGATACCCGAGTACGTGAGCTAAACTCGCGTCACTGGCATAAAAACGAACAGGATCATTGGAGAGCATCACCCCGGGGAAATCCAGCCGATGCTCCTCCAATCGGGAAATGGTCGAAAATTTCAAACCACTGGCCAGCCGCACCGGAATAAAAGCACCGCGATACCCCTCATCCAACCGGCTTTCCAGCTTCTGTTGGTCTACATCAAGATATCTGCTCAATCTGGTCAGCACCTGGGGTGATTTTTTCACTTCCCAGGGAATGGCAGAGAGCATGTAGGTAAACCGATTATCTACGAGTAAAGTCCCAAACCGGTCGAAAATCAAACCCCGGGGCCCCTGGTGGGACACTTCACGAATTCGGTTCGCATCTGCCTGGGAGCTATATTTTTGGTGCTGGTGAATCTGGAGGGAGTAGAACCGGCTGATCAATACCAGGAAAACGACAACGATGACACTCAGTATCGCCAGATATCTCCCGCGATCTACGATATTATCAGAAACAAACATAACCTGTCAGGCCTCCCGGAGTTGTAATGGTAATACG
The DNA here is from genome assembly GCA_035267465.1 of bacterium. Taxonomy (GTDB): domain Bacteria; phylum Fidelibacterota; class JAANXI01; order JAANXI01; family JAANXI01; genus DATFLS01. Next base: position 1,592 of record DATFLS010000296.1, on the reverse strand, counting down.
AGGAGCAGTACACTCCCTATTACGGTGGTGTATGCGAACGATGGCAGAATGAAATGCTGCAGGAGTGCACCGAACCTCAGGGGCGAAGCGGCATAATAAATGCCATAATATAACACCTGATCAAACAGGATAAGCGATGCCACCAGAATGTACAGAAATATCGGATTCATCACATTATATTTTCCGTATAAAAACCCGGCACTGAATCCCAGGATGGATTTTATTAAGGCAGACAACCCCACAAAGGCGCTTGCAGCTGTCAGATCCTGGAGCAGGCCGAGCAGAAAACCAAAAACTATCCCGTATCCCTTGCCCTCCCGATAGCCGATATAGATGACCAGTAACGTGATAAAATCGGGTTGAATACCCAGGATATTAATCCAGTCCGCCAGCGTCAGCTGGGCGAGTAACGCAAGAAATCCAATTCCCAGATACGAAGTCACCCGTTCCATCAGAGTGTGTCAGCATTCTGGGGTTTCTGGGCCACGACAAACACCTCTTCCAGCCGGTTAAAATCCACAAACGAGCGCACCTGAATTCGCTTGTGGTAGCCCGGCAAATCATTGGAGCTATTGATGACTTTGCCGACCACTAATCCCTCCGGAAAAATATCGCTGTACCCTGATGTGATCACCGTATCACCGGGTTGGATATCCAGCGTTTTCGGGACATTCTGCATAGCGCAGAGATCGTCATGTTCCCACACCAGAATCCCGGTAGCCCGGGTGCGTCTGGTTTTCACACTGAGCCTGAAGTTCACATCTGTCAGCAGCTGCACCAGCGCAGAATTTGTGCCGACGCGTATCGTTTTCCCCACCACGCCGTCTGCCACAACCACGGCATGATTCTCTTCAATTCCATCGGACATCCCGGCATTCACGGTCACCGAGTTGACGATTGTTGAACCGCCCCGGTTAATAATCTTCGCTGGCTGGAGCGCCAGCCGGGACTCATTCTGAAAATTGAGCAGGCTCCGCAGCCGTTCATTCTCCAGGAGGGCCTCCTCACGTTTCTGAAGGGCCAGGGAGAGTTCAGCAATTTGCTGTTTCAACTGATGGTTTTCCGCTTCCAGATCCCCCAGTCTGCGAAACTCTAATAACGGTTTTTGCAGGAAGCTCATCCCGTCCACAATTTTTGCCTGAAAAGCCTGTACCTCCGCGGTATCATTCGAAAAAATGATGATAAAAGACAGCAGAATCGCAATTAACAGCAGAATATACTCGCGAAACTTAAAGAGTATATCATATAGAGAACTCACTGGTCATACTCAATCTTTAAAACGCTCACGAAAGTACGTCAGCGTATTTCCCGAGGTTGTCCAGCACTTTGCCCGTACCCCGAACGACGGAAAGCAGCGGCTCTTCTGCCACATTCACCGGAAGATCAGCCTCCATGCGCAGCCGCTGGTCGAGCCCCTGTAGCAGGGCACCTCCACCTGCCAGGATGATTCCCCTGTCCAAAATATCCGAACTTAACTCCGGCGGCGTTTGTTCCAGGGCTTTCTTGATGGTGTTCACTAAAATATCAATGGTGTCCTTCAGGCATTCCCGGATTTCATCCGACGGCACTTCAATGGTTTTCGGGATTCCGGT
>DATFLS010000295.1:0-3522 GCA_035267465.1 bacterium | reverse complement strand
AATGGATGAGCCGGAACATCCCGTTGTTTGAATGTCCGCAGCACAATTTTGAGGAGATCTATTACTACCGCTGGTGGACCATCCGCAAGCATATTAAGGAAACGCTCCAGGGATATGTGATGACGGAGTTTCTGGTGGACCGTCCGTATGCGGATAAATATAACATGATCAGCTGCGCACTGGGACATCACATCTACGAAGCCAGGTGGATTCACGATCCGCAGTACCTGGATGATTATCTCCACGTCTGGTACCGGGGGAATGACGGGGAGGAGATGGAGGAGCTGCGTTCGTTCAGCAGCTGGACGGCATACGCGCTCTACAACCGGTTCCTGGTGGATGGTGACAGCACCTTCCTGATCGATATGCTGCCGGATCTTCACGAGGATTACCAGGCCTGGGAAGCGAAACGATCCCTGGGGAATGGGTTATTCTGGCAATGCGATGTGCGGGACGGCATGGAGGAATCCATCAGCGGCGGACGTGAGATCAAAAATGCCCGACCTACGATTAACAGTTATATGTATGGCAATGCCAGGGCCCTGACCCGTATTGCTCGCATGGCGGGAAGACAGGACCTGGCTGAACACTACGAGGCCAAGGCCGACAGCATTAAACGGCTGGTGCAGGCCCGGCTCTGGAACCCGTCTCATCAATTCTTCGAAACGCTGCATCCCGGTGGTGAGCTCGCCGAAGTCCGGGAAGCCATCGGGTATATTCCATGGTATTTCAATCTCCCTGATCCCGGATACGAAGCGGCCTGGAAACAGGTGACCGACCCGAAAGGTTTTCTTGCTCCGTTCGGTTTGACGACTGCAGAACGGCGTCATCCGGAGTTCCGCACGCATGGATGCTGCAACTGTGAATGGGACGGCGCCGTCTGGCCGTTCGCCACGTCGCAGACCATGACCGCTCTGGCCAACCTGCAGAATAACTATGATCAGTCGGTGGTGTCCGATTCGGTGTATTTTCGTCTGATGGAATTATACGTGGAATCACAATATTACCGCGGCCGGCCCTACATCGGCGAATACCTGGATGAGACCACCGGTTACTGGCTGAAGGGCGACCAGGAGCGCAGCAGGTATTATAACCACTCCACCTTCTGTGATCTGATTATCACCGGATTAGTCGGACTTCGGCCGCGGGCCGATGAGACTATCGAAGTGCATCCGCTGGTGCCGGAGGATCGCTGGGACTGGTTCTGTCTGGATAATGTACTCTATCACGGAAACATCCTGACCATTATCTGGGACAGAGACGGCACCCGGTATCATCGGGACAAAGGGCTCCGTCTGCTGGTGAACGGGGAAGAGGTGGCGTCCTCCGAGCGGCTGGACCGGATTGTTTACCACAAATAGTAGTAGCATGGTTTGGATTAAAACGAGATGTGAATTTTTATGGAAGGTGACCGGCAGAAGGCAAACGGCAAAGGGCAAATGGCAGACGCAAGCGAGGCGGATGGGAAAGGAATGTTCAGTGTTCCCAGTTAGCAATTGGCAGTGGGTAGTAGACAAAATAAACCAGAATGGAGGGGAGTATTAGAAAGGAGACCGGAATTGCGAGCAAGTAGTTGGCAGTTCCGATAAGGAAACTTCATCAAAATAATATTTGCCGCGCTGAATCGGAAAGTTCAAATCTGGATAAGCATCTGGCAACCACCACACTCATTATAGATAGCATACCTACCATGGGGATCCTGTTGGGAGATGAAAGAAGAAACAACATATACACAGAAAAACAAAAAACTTCCAGCTGCAATTAGCCCAAAGTTCACCTTGAATTTTACAGATGAGCTCATACAATTGATATTGCTTTCCGCACATGCTTTCTATAAACTTCCCATACTTCCCTGCCGGGACCGGCAGCGGGGTAACAGAAGCGCTTGTTGTATTTTCTGCCTGATTACCCGGAAGCGCCCAATTCATCTAACGTAGTACACTAAATCCAGGAGGGACACATGCCAGAGAATGTGGCAGGCTATCCGGCAACGCTGAGCATCGATTACCCGGAGCGCTCAGACAGGTTCACCTCGTTCTTCCGGCTCATCATGGCGGTGCCGATTCTTATCATTCTGGCACTGCTGCTCGGCACGGATCATTCCAACCCCGAGGCGGCGGAACGGGTATACTATGTGGGCACCGCCGGACTGGTGGTGATACCGACGATTCTGTTGATCCTGTTCCGGCAGAAGTATCCCAGATGGTGGTTCGACTGGAATCTGGCAATGGCCAATTTCATAACGCGCATTGTTGCCTACGTTCTGCTCCTGCGCGACGAGTACCCCTCCACCGATGAAGAGCAGGCAGTGCACATCGACATCCCGTATCCGAATGTTGAGCAGGATCTCCATCGCTGGCTGCCGCTGGTTAAATGGCTCCTGGCGATTCCGCATTATATCGTGCTTGCGTTTCTCTGGGTGGCCGTGGTGTTCTGCTGGATCATCGCCTGGTTTGCGATTTTATTTACGGGGCGCCATCCCAGAGGATTGTATGATTTTGTGGTCAGCGTCATGCGGTGGTCGCTCAGAGTGGGAGCGTATGGTATGCTGCTCACCACTGATCAATATCCACCGTTTTCGCTCCGGGAATGAACTTCCGCCTGAAGTTTGAACGGCACACATACGGATCTGCTCAATTCGACGCCTGAACAACCCGCGGACTGGTTTCTCAGAGGGACTTCGGATACGCACGGTTATCTAATCCCGCAGTCCGGTACTATCAATTTACACAATCTGTTCAAGGCGTTTCGAACAGATAATCTATTCCCGCTTCTGCACCCAGATGAAATCGATGCCGATCTCTTGGTTCGTGTCTTCGCTAATGTTTTTAAGCGTCAGGAGATGCGAGCCTTTCTCCAGCTGTAATGTACCCGTATAAACCGTTCTCAGCAGATGGCGGTATGGCTGGCGCAGATCTATACGCGCTTCCTCTCCGAACTCCAGCAGCGCATCGTCCAAAGTGATCTCCATCGCGCCCGAGTTCGGGGTTCGGGCCACGGTAAAGGCGAGACGGTAGGTCCCATCCTCCTCAACTGGGAGGGTGAGGGTTAACTCATCATTCTGTTCCCGGGGATGCCACACGAATAATCGACCGCCTGCCCATAAATTGCCGTATTCCAATGATGTATAGGACGCCGGTCCCACCAGATCTTCGGTCTGGTAGAAGGTGGCGTTGGCGGCCCCGAACGCGGCCACCGGCATCCAGCAGGTGCGTTCCGGCGCCCGGACATCTTCTCCGGAGATGGGAACGTGCTCGTCGATGGCACCTGGGCGGGCGTAATGATAGGAGATCCGGGCATAGGAGATGGAGTCGGTCCGCTGGTGACTGAACATTTCCATGTAAAAATGCAGCGAGCGCCGGAAGGGCAGGGGGTCCAGAATATGCCAGCGATGGTTGGTGACAAACCCGCGATTCCCGGGACCGTCGTTCCGGGGCTGTCCGGCATAGGGGGTCTGCCAGATCTCGGGGGACGACCAGGAATAATTATAGTAGTCCTCGGAGCCGGTGCCGAAAAACGAGG
>DATFLS010000294.1:0-2993 GCA_035267465.1 bacterium | reverse complement strand
ATACCCTGGTCATTCTGCAAAATCAAACTTTGTACACCCATCTTACTCTCACCGGATTGTCCCATAGATTCATCGGAAATCCCTCCGACATTCACGGCTACGTTAATCCGTTGCACCCGGAGATCTTTCAGTCGGGAATAGGCATCGGCCGTTTTCTCAGACTGGGTCCGCAGCAGCACCATGATCACGGGAGAATTGGTTCCGAAATCTCCTTTCGGTACCTTATAGTCTGTGGCGAAGGCGCCTTTCAATTCTTCGGCATTATACCCAACCACAGGCGGCGCTTCCGGACCAAGCGAAACCGTGAATTTGATGCTTACTCCTGTGGTCTCCACGCTGGTCACCCCCACTTTATTCCACTTTTTTTGCCCGCTGGTATAAGCCTGAAAGTGTGCCGGTTTCAATTCGAGGTCAGCCGTGGAACTCCCGCAGGAAATGGAGATGGTAATTTCCCTGTCACCCTCCTGTAACAGGAGCACAGGGGAAGCGAGTGCAAATCCCACATCCGGCAGGACTGTCGTCGAAGGGTCGGCACTGCCGAAGGTCTGCCATTTCGGTTCCGCTGCGGTAAACTTCCCGCCCTTGCCATCGCTGGAATTGGCCACCGGAGCTGCGTGAATAATGTGTTTCTCCTCATCCGCATTCCTTCGCTTCTCGATAAAAATCGCCTTCAGCTGATCTACGGTGGCCTTATTAATCTCAAGCTCCTGTTCCAGCTGGTAGATCACATCTTTCCCGGCAGCGTCGTTCCCTGCGCTCAGCTCGGTTCCCTCCTCCAGAAAGTGCTCATTCACCTGCTTGGCCAGGCTGAATATAACGTGCACAGTATCCGGGACCGGACCGCGCCGATCCAGCCGGAGGACTCGTTTATAATAGAAGTCGAGATGACGCCGGGTCAAACCATTCAGGTGATCCCGGGCATTCCGGAATAACTGCAGGAAGGCAAGAAACAGCCCCATATGGGGATCATGCCTTGGCCACTCTTCAAGGATATCCTTCAGATAATCCGGTGCGGAATGGATCACACGCCGCTGGGCGTCCCGGAACATCCGGTAACTACGGTGAAGCCGATCTGAAGCAGCAGTAATTCGTTCGACCGTGTTCGATCCGGTAAAAATGGAGTTATCCGGTTCCAGTGAGTCCAGGTAGCGGCTCCAGGAACGCGGCCCCGGAAAATCAGCCGGAATCCAGCGGGGATCAAAGCTGGTCTGAGTTAATGACTCATCCGGAAAAGTAAGGGGATCGCAGAACCGGTCAATCTCCGGCATGTCTGCTAGGAGGTTCTCGTGTACGGCGTGTTTATAATACCGGAGACTATGCCGCAGCTCCTCCCGAAGCTCTCCGCTGATGAACCGGTCCAGCTCTTCATAGAGCCGGAATCCTTCCACGGCGTTTCCGAACCAAGCATTCATTTCGGCCGCCAGCAGATGCAAGATGTCGAAGATCCGGGCCAGTACTGCGCGGGCCTGTTTTGAATCGGCGGAATGCAGGGTTTCCAGCTTTGCAAACAAATTATCCATACAATGCTGCCCCGGCTCCAGATCCTTCCGGGCGATTTCGGCGATAATGATGGAGACGTCATTTTCAATAAACGGCAGCCAATCGCCCTCCGGCTCGTTTTCCCGGTTATAATACTGTACATTCCGGGCAATCTTTTTTGCATATGCCAGCAGATCAAGCACTGACCGGTCATCAATGTTGACGTACGACGGTTCCAATGCCTGTAATAACCGCTGTGTTTGGCTGGTCCCGTCACGCACCAGCGGGTTCCGCGGACTGTCACAACTCACGTCCATCAACTCACCTCGGATCCTTCTTCCTTATAAAACGGATACACGAAGTTGGCCCGGGCATTGGTTGCCTTCACGGTATACTCGACCGTGATCTTCAGGAGGCCCTCTTCCTGCTTCGGCCGGAGGCGCACTTCCTCCAGCCGGATTCTCGGCTCATGGTACAAAATCGCCGTTCGTACCAGATCTTTGATATATGTCTGTAATGCCGTATCCACCGGCTCAAAGATCAGATCCCGCAGATCACAGCCGTACGTGGGCTGCATGATCCGTTCGCCGACACCGGTGGATAACAGAATGTGCAGACTGCTGTGGATGTCCGCCTCATCCTCCACCATCTCGACCGAGCGGGAGTGCTTGTTAAACGTCGGTGGAAAATTCCAACCTGATCCCAGAAATGGTTTTTGCTGTGCCATATGTTATCCGATCTGTACCGTTGGTTCACCGATTGCGGACGAGGCGCCACAAATGCAGGTATCCCCGACCCGCAGCGCCGGTTTGCCCCCGATGAGGACTGAGGAACTGCCCATCGGAAACGGACTGGAGGTCGGCTGATGTGATACCGGCGGCAGCGCACAGACGTGCAGATCGGTCACCACACCGGCGGGCATACCCGCGATTAACACCGTGGGCTCCCCCGGTCCCACAATTGTGCCGCCGTGAGTTGTGGGATCAAGTAGTTTTGCTGCTGAAGGCATTAGATATTCACTCCTTCTGTTTCAATTGCTTCAAGAACATACCATCTTAATTTATTTGCACCAGAGATCCTTTCACCACGGCTATGGCGCTGGTAGACATCTCAGCGCCGGCGCTTCCTTCGGCTTTAAATTGCCCGTTGGCCTTCGCATTGACATTAGTCCCTTCGATGGTGAGATTTCCCGATGCTTTGATATTAATATCTGCGGCGCTTTCGATAGTGATACCGCCGGAAGCCATTTCAATCTTGTTACTGTTCTGATCCTCAATCACAACAGAACCCGCATCATCACTCAAGGTGATCACATTCCCACCCGGGGTTTCCAGCCGGATGCTTTTTTTATCGTCGTTAAACATCACCTTCATTTCACTCCGGGTCACGAAGCCTTTCTCGTGGTTATCATCCGATGCAGTGAAAGGGGCCGGTTTGGCGCTGCTGTTCATCATCCCCAGCACCACGGGATCTCTGGGATCATCATTCAGAAATCCCAGAATGACCTCATCTCC
>DATFLS010000293.1:0-8547 GCA_035267465.1 bacterium | reverse complement strand
AGTGCTCCGCTGGCGCCCCGCCGCCAGGATGCCCAGGAAGGCTACGCCCAGCAGATAGACCACAATGACAGCGTAATCAATACCGGTGAATCCCAGAGATGACTCCTTCCGTCAGGGATAGCGTTGTAAGAATTCCTTGCGCAGCGACCGTATCGTTCGGTCCAGTTCCAGGCGATCCCGGGAGAACAGCGCTTCCATCACCGTATTGTGAAACTTCGGCCGAAATTCCGAGATCTTCCAATTATTGCGGGTTGGGTACACCCGGTTTGTCAGCAGGATAACGATGACGTCGTATTCGGGATCAATCACAATGGAGGTGCCGGTGTATCCGGTGTGACAGAATGCCTGCGGGGAAAAGTACTCCCCGAACAAGCTGCCGGAATCGCTGACTGTATCCCATCCCAGGGCCCGGGTGCTCCCTTCCACGATGTTCTGCCGGGCGGTGAATTTTTCTATGGTACTGCTTTTATAATACTTTTTCCCGTCATAATAGCCGTTGCTCAGATACATCTGGGCGTAGCGGCCCATGTCATCGATGGTAGAGAATAATCCGGCGTGGCCTGCCACGCCCCCCAGCACCGCCGCATTCTCATCGTGCACCTCCCCCTGGATCTGCTCATTCCGGTAGTTCCGGTCGTATTCGGTGGGCGCAATCTCCTCCCAGATCCGTCTGGCCGGGACGTACCGGGTTTCCTCCATCCCCAGGGGAGTGTAAATACGATCCTGCACCAGCCGATCCAGTGGCTTGTGCACGATTTTTTCCAGGATATGTCCCATCAGGATGATGCCGAGATCGCTGTAGATCGAGGAATCGCCGGGAGTGTACACCAGGTTGGTATGCTTGATGATGTCCAGCACCTCCTGAGGGTAATCGGCTACATCCCAGAATTTGATGAGGTTGAAAAATTGTTGAACCAGGTTCATCTTGGCGCCGGTCAGAATCCAGAACTGCAGATAGGCCGGTAATCCCGAGGAGTGAGTGAGTAGATGGCGGATTTTCACGCTGTCCTTCATTCCGCCGCTGAATTCCGGAATGTAGGCGGACACCGGACTGTCCAGATGGAGCAGATTCTGTTCATACATCTGCATGGCCAGCGGCGTGGTTGAAATCACCTTGGTAATCGACGCCATATCAAAGATGGTTTCGCGGGTAACCTCCGGAGAATTCCGGTCGTATGTAAATTGCCCGAACCCGCGGGAGGCAAGTACCTCGCCATCTCTGGCAATATAAACGGCCATGCCGGGCGCCACGCTGTCCGCAATGCCTTGCTGAATAAGGGTAAACGCCGAATCGAGGATCACCGGCCGGGGATGCTCCTGCCAGACATTGCTGGACGGCTCGCGGCTGAGTCCGTGTCCGTAAGCATATCCGGCGGGCAGCGTAACCGGCAGGGTCCCGTGGATCCCCGTTTCGCCCACCAGGGCTTCCACCACCGCACGCTGCGACTCACGGGACGTGCTGTACGGGAGTACGAAAGTGGACGCCTCCGGAAAGTTGCGAAGCAGATAGGGGGTACCAAACCCCACGGTAACGATGGGCGTCTCCTCTGCCAGTATTTCCGAGAGGAACTCCGCTTGCTCCCGGGGCAGATTAATGGAACCCTTGTAACTGGCAAACCGGACGAACACACCCACTGCAGCCGCATCGGCCGTCTCGACCGCCTGGCGGGCCTCCCGGAGCACCCCTCGGGAGGCATCCGGACCAATCCGGATGACCCGGTTATGATCGATCCGCTTCGACAGTTCGGCAGCAAAGGTCCCACCCGGGAATCCGTGGCGAATATCGTCGGTAATGACGAGGGTGACGAATGAATTGACATCACCCGGATCGATGGGGATGGTTTGCCGTTCGTCTTTCACCAGGGTAATGGATTCGCGGAAGGTTTCCCGGGCTTTTTTGAGATGAACCGGATTTTCCAGTACCGTCTCGAGTGTGGCTGGCCTTGGATACCGGTTCCGATCCACCCGGCAGAACCGCTTCAGTTCCAGGATCCGCCGCACGGAGGCGTTAATAGTTTCCTCGGAAATTCGCCCCTGCCGGGCGGCCTCCAGCACCGTCTGGTATGCGATCTCGAAATCCGGAGAGAGCAGGATCATGTCCACTCCCGCCTGAATGGCTCTCACCGCAGACTCACCCGGCCAGTAGTTCCGCACTATGCCGCCCATGTTCATGGCATCGCTGATGACCAGCCCTTCATAGCCCAGTGAATCGCGCAGCACCTCCCGGATGATATACGGAGAGAGCGTGGCCGGCGTGTCGCCCGAGGGCAGGTTCGGTAATGCGATATGCGCCACCATCATCGCCTTCACCCCGGCATCGATGGCCGCCTGAAACGGGGCCAGTTCAACGTTCCGGAGCCGCTGCTGATTGAAATCTATGGAAGGCAGGAGTAAATGGGAATCCATATCGGTATCCCCATGCCCGGGGAAATGCTTGGCCGTGGCGGCCACGTGCTCCGACTGTACTCCGGTAATATAGGCTGCCCCGAAATCCGACACCAAATCGGGATCCTCCCCGTAAGAGCGCACGTTGATAATGGGGTTATCAGGATTATTATTTACGTCCAACACCGGGGAGAAGGTCAGGTGAATTCCCAGGGCCCGGGCTTCTCTCGCGGTGATGATACCCTGCTCATGCGCCAGCATCGGGTTCCGGGTGGCTCCCAACCCCATGTTCTCCGGAAAGCGGGTGCCCGCCGACAAGCGCATGGGCGCGCCCCACTCGAAGTCCGAGGCAATCAGGAGCGGACTCTCCGAGAGCTCCTGAAACCGGGTGATGTTCCGGACAGCCTCATACGGCCCGCCGCCGAACATGGCCAGTCCCCCGATCTGATAGTTCGTGATCCACCGGGCTACCCGGCGAAATCCATCACTGGAATCGCTCAGATACCCGGCATCAAATCCCGGCATAAACATCTGGCCGATTTTCTGCTCCAGGGTCATCCCGGAGATTATCCGGTCGAGGTCACCTGCTGCGATCTGTTCGGGCGTGGCCGACGGCCCGGGAGCACAGGTGCTCAGCAACAGCCCGGCAAAAAATATCACCAGAATTTTACCGGCAGATAGATCGACCCGCTGCAAAATCAGACTCCTTCTTTCTGCCATCGTTACACCATATAAAGACAGCACGCAGATGACGCAGATTGAACAGATGAACGCAGATGGCACAACAAAGGACAATAAAATGTTAAGAGTTAAGAGAAAAGAGTAAAGAGTCATGAGTCAAGAGTTCAGCGATTCACTTAACCTGCAGTGATAACCATCCTCAAGTGCTGACAATTGCTTACAAGTTCTGGCAAGTGCTCATCGCTGGACTGATTGGCCTGCCAGTACTTCCTTGCCTATGTATACCTGCGCTCCTTTTCCTTTATCAGGTATCTTTTTTCTGTTCCGGTCTCCAATCTCCGGACTCCGGTCTCCTTTCATACGCTTTGCGCCATGCGCTCTGCGCTATGCAATTATGTTTGCTGTCCATCCTGTCGTATCACTCCATCAGTTCCCGATGCTTGCTTCTGCCTTTTCACGTTTCACTTTTCACGGGTATTTTATCTGTGTTAATCCATTTTTTCCGTGTTCATCAGTGTGCTATTTGTACATATTATTCAGGTTCCGGAGATTTACCTTCAGATAACAACATATTCGCGGGTAACCCGCTGGGAGATTCCGCAAATGACTTCGTATGGAATCACCTGTAATTTATTCGCCATTTCCCAGATGGAAATAAACTCGTCGCCCTGCCGTCCGAAGATAACCACTTCATCGCCGATGTCCACCGGTTCTTGACCCACGTCCACCATAAACGTATCCATACTCACGTTGCCCACCACCGGGAATCGCTTTCCATGGATGAGTACCTCCCCGGTATTACCGTACCGGCGGGGGATGCCGTCTTCGTATCCGCCGCTGCAGATCGCAATAGTTGAATCCTTCCTGGTTGTGTAGGTGCTCCCGTATCCTATGGGAAAATCCGTGGGGAATACTTTCACGTACGTAATAAAGGATTTGAGCGACATCACCGGCTGCAGGCGAACCGGCGCGGGGCGCAATTCGGCCGGTGTCAATCCATACAGGCTCAAACCCAGCCGGACCCGATCGTACAGTTGGCCATCCATATAGAGCATGGCTGCAGAGTTCGCCAGATGAAACACCGGCTTGTCATCCTGCAATTCGTTTGAAATTTCATCATAGATGCGCCGGAACCGCTCGGCCTGAACTGGTGCCAGACCATTCGGATTTTCTGCGGAGGCGAAATGCGACATAATCCCAACCAACTGAAGCGACGAATCCTGCGTGATCTTCCGGAAAACCTCCGAATACTCGTCGTATAGAACTCCCATCCGTCCCATGCCGGTGTCGATTTTCAGGTGCACCTGCATCTGCTTCCTTTCGCGACGCGCGAACGTTGCGAACCGTTCATAATCTTCTGCAGACGCCACAATTGGCTGGAGATTATACTCGAATACCTGTGGCAGGTGATGATCCCAGACTTTCCCCATGAGCAGCACCGGCATCTGCACACCTGCTCCCCGCAGCTGGATCGCTTCCTCAACGGCAACCACCGCCAGCAGGTCCACACCCTCCTCAACCAGGACCTTCGCGACCGGTATACAACCGTGTCCGTAGGCATTGGCCTTTACCACTCCGATAATGCCGGCGGGATGGATGTAGTCCTGAATGACTATGATATTGTGCCGCAGGGCCCGCAGGTCCACTTCAGCAATCACATCTGTGCGTGGGTTCATACCGCTCGCGTGTCCTTTAAATCAACCGTCGTTTCAGTTCACCTGCAGGAAGAGAATATATCCAAATTTTCCGGGGAAAACAGGCCGAAAATCCTATACTACCTGATGATCATTGGAAAAATTGGAGTCGCGTATCCATTACAGAGCGCTTCTCCGAACCGCGGTAGTGTGGAGAGACTCTGTTGCTGTAACAGGCTGCTCCTCCGGAGCAGATGCAGGAGATTATCCGAATTCTTCAGGCGCGATCCCCTTCCCGTGGTGCAGTGAACAATCTGAACCGCCCATACTCTTAAATGATTTATCTCGGACACCACGGGTAGGAGATCATCCGAGTCCTGTGATTCTGAAACTATGAGCGCAGAATGAATCAGGGAAGGCCGGACAGTCCTTAATCCTCCCACTTTTCCCAATGCAAGCAGAGATCAAAACCTATATTTTAGGTCTTTTTGATCGTTTTTTCTTGCTACTTCCTCTGGAATTTATAAAAATAAGGAGTGCAGACTGGTCACCATTGAGGTTGTCTCTGGTATAAAATACTGTATTGTGATAAAACCAGACAGCCATCGGACCCGGAACCTGAGAGATGTGGGATGTAAAAAATGAGACACCACTCATGGTGACCGTGATGAGTACCACTGAAGACTGGAGAACTGCGAATTTCCCATACTTTTCATAAATGATTGGAGCGTACACCATGTCTGATTCTGATCCCAGAGATGATCCCCGCAAAACCGCAGAAAAATTCAGAGATTTACTCGAGAGATATATCCGGATGAAAGAGCTCTTCCTGATGGCTGAGCCCTTCCTCGAGGACCTGATTGACGCCGTCAGTTCTGCGACCTATGAGTATTTCACCGGGGAATTACTGCTGGAAAATACCTTTCATCTGGATCATCTCACTGAAGCGGAATTCCGGGAGCGGTTCGCTGTGATGGAAGATATACTCTGGGCAGACAGCTACTATACAATCCAGAATATCGAATATTGTATCAAAACCTTTTCCGATGAGGAAATTCCCGAAGGAACAGTGCTGAAGTATAAAAAGATCGAACCACCGGATTGCTCGGAGGAGGCAGTGGAAGCCCGGATACAGGAAGCCATGAAGGGCATTAAAGTACAAAGGAAACAGATCGAGGCAATCTTTCGCGAATCGTTCTGGGATAGCGCAATAACGAAGGAGTTCTATTTCAAATATAAAAAGATATTACACAATATTCTGAAAGAACTTGCTCTGGATTATTTTCCCGAAATCATGGAACTCACGGCCACCGGCTTCCGGGAACTGGACACGCTCCTGTGGTTTCAAATGGCTGAAGTCCATGAGAGTGTCAGGGAGATCCTCCTCACCATCGATGAAGAAATCAATGGAGTCAGGACATAAGTGCGACACTCAACGCGTCTGGCATCTTCCGGCATTTCCGGAAAAATCAACAGACGCTGGCTCCAATTTTTGTTATTCGACGCTACTTCTGGTATTAAGCAGATGCCCGGGCAGGTGCGTGGTAGAATTCCCCGGAATTTCGTTGCACGGACCATGTGGCTTGATTTTGAATCCCATAGTACAGAAGTCATACTCTTACGTGAATGTCCGAAATGTGAGAAAAAACTATCCTGATTAATTATCTTTGTAGCTCTGATAAGATAGGAATAAACACTATGTTACGGGGATTATACCATGAATGGATTTTTCAAATTATACAATAGAGTTCGAGGAATCGGCAGCGCTTTCACCCTTTTTTGTATCATCCTGATATCGAGCATTTTAGCAGGTACAGACTCGTTCCCCTTTCATAACATTACAGAAGCCGCAGACACGCCGCAATCCCAGGATCAGGAAAATGATGAGATACCGGAGGAATTCCTGAAAACACCCCGGGAATACTTCGAAACCGATGTGGCAGCTCTGATTTCAATCAACCAGCCTGAGGATGTCGCCAGAGTAAGAAACAAATTGCGGCTGTTCCTCTTCGGGCAGCAGGATCTGCCAGCAACACTCCCCGAGACGATTACCAGAGATCATGCAGATCCGCGATATGAGGATATCGCCTCACTTGAAAGAATCGACAGACTCATCGTTGCAATGGATTATGGGCTCGAGTCCCAGGTGTATCATTTTATCCCGGAGAATCCGAATCATAAGGTGGTTCTCTATCACCAGGGGCATCGGGATGATTTTATTCAGGGCAAAGAGCAGATCACCGCATTACTTGCTGAGGGCTATGCTGTAGCGGCGTTCTCGATGCCTTTACTGGGTCCGAACAATCAACCCACGGTGCAGCTCCCCCGGATCGGCAGGTTGAAACTCACCACTCACGATCATATGAAGTTTCTCTCTCCGGAGACCGGTCATCCGGTGAAATACTTTATCGAACCGGTGGTGAGCGTGGTGAATTACCTCGGAGAGCGTTATGCGTATACGTCAATATCAATGGTCGGCATCTCCGGAGGCGGCTGGACCACCACCCTGGCAGCGGCCGTCGATCCCCGGATTGCAAAGAGCTTTCCCGTCGCCGGCTCCTATCCTATCTATCTGCGGTCAAACTCGCAGCGTGATTGGGGAGATTTCGAACAGACCGTGCCGGAACTCTATACCGCGGTGAACTACCCGGAGTTATATATCCTGAGCGCATATGGTGAACACAGGCAGCAGCTGCAGATCATCAACCAGTTCGATTCATGCTGCTTCGCCGGGACGAAGTGGGAAACGTACAAAGATGTGGTCCGGACACGGGTCCGGACCCTGGGGGCCGGTGAATTTGACCTCTATCTGGATGACAGCCACAAAGAGCACAAGATATCCCAGGCGGCGATGAGCAGGATTCTTGATGCGCTTGATTGACCGGTCATCACGGGTTATTGGCGAGAATTCATGCACGCCGGACCAGGGATTATTACGGTTTACTCGAATGCGCAAGTCGCTTGGCCATCCCTCTGAAGATCAGCGTATGAGCTGGTAGCAGGGCGTACCAATAAAGCCGCCCCAGGAGTCCGCGCGGGCGGAAGGTGGCGATCTGATGCAATACGCCGCCGCTGCTGTCGTCTGGTTCTATTCTGAACTCCAACCATGCTTCGCCGGGCAGTTTCATCTCGGCAAACAGGAGCAGTCGCCCTCCGGCCTCATCTGCGAGTAATACACGCCAGAAATCCAGGGCGTCACCTGTCCGCAGCTCCGTGGGATGGCGACGGCCCCGACGAAGACCTACTCCTCCAATTATTTTGTCCAGAACACCGCGAATTTTCCAGAGCGTACTCCCATAATACCAACCATTTTCTCCGCCAATCCGCCAGATGCGATTGCGGATTTGACCAACGTCACCGGTAAATATCTGCTGTTGATGATCGACCAAACACCCGTGAACAGGCACCTGAATGAAATGGGAATAGGCATCGGCAATCCGGCCGCTGCTCCAGGCATCTTTCCAGCTGGAAATCACCTGGTTTTCCTCAATCCTGGCAAACGCCCGGCGCACCGCCTGGTCAAAACTCAGGCACTGATGGGACAAAATTTCCAGGATATCAGTCTGGCGGGCAATCACCTCATATTTCATACTCTCGACCAGCGTTCGGGCCAGAGAAAAGCTTGTACTGGTAACAAAGTAGAGCCAGTAAGAGGAGAGCCTGGGAGTGAGGACCGGAACGGTGAGAATGAAGCGTTTTAATCCTCGAATCCGGGCGACGGTCAGCAGCATATCTTTATAAGTTAAAATGTCCGGTCCGCTGATATCGAAAGTGCCGTTCATGCAGTTCGGGTTGTCGAGCACCTGGCTGAGATAAAAAATCACATCACTGATGGCAATCGGCTGAT
>DATFLS010000292.1:0-5435 GCA_035267465.1 bacterium | reverse complement strand
CCAGCACTTTGCCGTCGCTGTATTCATACAGCGCACTCTGCGTGTTGGGCGTCTCCTGATCCGAATCGAACACATAGTACCCGCCCATGGACCGGATCTTGATCGGATGTGCCTCCTTCTGCAGGCCCCACCGGGCGATATCGAACTCATGGGGCCCGGTGTTCCCGATATCGCCGTTGCCGTAGTCCCACTGCCAGTGCCAGTTGTAATGGAACCGGTTCCGGTTGAACGGCCGCTGCGGCGCCGGCCCCAGCCAGAGGTCGTAGTGGACATTCTCGAGGTAGGCCTCATCCACCGGATACATCACCATCTCCGGGAAATACCCGAACAGCTGATCTTCGGTCGGGCCCCGGTCGGCCGGGCCATCCGGGAAGTGCCCGATATTCGGCCGGGCCTTGATGCAGAGCCCCCGGGCCATGTAGATCTCCCCGAGCCCGCCCTGATGCAGAAACTCGATGGCATCCCGCACATTCTGGCTGGAGCGGCTCTGGGTGCCCACCTGGACAATCCGGTCGTACTTCCGGGCCGCCTCCACCATCTTCCGGCCCTCCCAGAGATTGTGCGACACGGGCTTCTCCACGTACACGTGCTTGCCCGCCTGGCAGGCCCACAGCGTGCCCAGCGCGTGCCAGTGGTTGGGCGTGGCCATGGCAATGGCGTCGATGTCGGGATCCTCGCAGACCCGCCGGAGGTCGTGCGCGGTGGCCGGGGCCGCCCCGTGCAATTCCTCGGTGAACCGCACCCGGTTCGCAAACAGATTCTCGTCAATGTCCACCAGGGTGGTCACCCGCACGTTCGGCACTTCGGCGAACCCCTCGATGTGCCGGCTGCCCCGGTTCCGGATGCCCATCACGGCCACGTTGATGCGATCGTTGGCCCCCTGGGGCGTCGCGCCCAGGGCGCGTCGTCTGGCGGCCGCACCCCCGGCGGTGATGCCAACGGTGACCACGGCGCTGCGTCTCAGAAATTCCCGTCTGTTCATCGGTTTTATGCTAGCCATCCTATACCCTCTTCTTTCATCTTTGCTATCGTTTCAGATAATGTCTCGGTTCAAGGGATCTCCCCAGCGATCCCTCCACCCTCCATGTTCGGTTGCCGTCTACCGGTGTTTCAGTTTGACTCACTGGGATTAATTGTCCAGTCCGTCGAAAACAGAAGTCTCTTCATCCGGCACAGGCACCAGTGACTTCACCAGCGATAACTCCCCGTTGCGCACATGGTACACTCCCTGGCTCTGGAAATTTCGAATCACATACTCTCCGAATTCAATACAGGTCATGTCGGTACCCCGGAGCGGCTTTTCTCCTATGGAAGTCAAATCCAGCGTGGCCGGATAGGATTCGCTGGCCAGGTGATACAGTTTCTTCGGCTGCCAGGGTTTCAGGCCCACCCGGGTGAGTTCCGGCCAGTGATCGGTTTCGCCGCCGGCTGTCTCGAAGGCTGGCAGTCCGGCCCGTCCGGAGACCTTGTGGCCAGGCTTATCATAATCGCCGAACACACCGCCGTGAGTTATCACCACATCCGGCCGGTAGGCCCGGATTGCCGCCACCATATGCCGGATTACATTCTTCTCACCCTCCCAGAGCCGCTCGGTGAAATGGTAGTAATCACTGCCGTTATTCCCGGTTTCGAATTCATTAAAATTCGTCGAAGTCCGGACGCCGATCATCCACATATTCCGATCGTGTTCCAGATTATAGGTCTCCTCGTATTCACTGCTGTGCACGTCGCTCATCGCTCCCACATCCACAATCTCTTTCCCCTCGTTGATAGCATAATGGGTAAAGAACCCGTTCAGATTGATCGCGGCATCATCTCCGTGTGCCATCATCACCAGCAGGTCAACTTTCGGCGGTTTCCCGCGGAGCTCCTGCCAGTGATACCCTTTATCTTCGGAGAGGAACACTTTTCCCCGTTCGCCCGTTAGCACCACCTTTCCGGAAGGATCCGCCCAGACTGCACGCAGCCATTCCGTGCCGTCCGTGGGCCGGTAACTCCAACTGCGCCCGCCGTCTTCCGTGACCAGCATCGCCGTCCCCAGTTCACCCACTGCATACCCCAAACGAGGTGTGACGAACTGCACGCTTCGCAGATCCATCAACTCCCGGAATTTGTCCTTAAAAAATGTTGCCGTGGGTTTCCAGGTGTTTCCCGTGTCATGGGAAATCAGCACAGCACCATTCTGTCCCACGATGCACCCGGTATCGCCGTTGAAGCTGATATCCCGGTAGATCGGGCGGAATCCATACATCTTCTTATCAGCGGGAGCATGGATCTTTTCCCAGGTCATTCCGCCGTCCTCGGTTTTCACCACGGTTTCTCTGAGTCCGACCGCGAATCCGGTATTCTCATCCAGGAAAGTAATACCGTACAGCCAGTTCATGGTGCCGGTGGTCGGCAGCACTTCCCATTGATCACCACCGTCCGACGTTTTCAGCAAAAACCCCCGTTCGCCGCTGGCGTATCCGATATTCGCGTTGACAAAATCCAGGCCAATCAGGTGCCGGCCGCGTTCGGCAAACTGGCATTCCCAGGTTTCTCCCCCATCCTCGGTGTGGTAGATGTACGCATATCCGCCCCGCTTATCGTGCCGCATGACCTCGTTACTCTCGGCAATCCTGAGCCGGCCTCCCGCCACCCAGCCTTCCAGCTGGCTGACAAAATCCACCCGATACAGATCAGCATCAGTCTCAAGAGGCACATTCTCCCATGATTCACCCCCGTCTGTTGTGCGCAGAATCGTCCCCATGGGACCCACTGCCCATCCGTGATCACCAATGAACTGCACATCCATAAGCGGATAGCCGCCTCCGTTGGGATGTGGTACCGACTGATAATACTCTATCCCATCGATCACTCCCAGCACGTGATTTACCTGTTCCAACCTATTTTCGGCCCGGCTGAGGTCCTCCATAGTATTCAGCGACAACGCATCCAGTTCAGACCTCAGCGCCCTGATCTGGCCGCGGTATTCACTCCCGTAGGTATCGAGTCGGTCTCGCAACTGATCCCGTTTGCTGACAATACTCGATTGCACAATCGCAGTCTGATCGCTGGGAATATTTACCAGTTCCCCGAATTTTTCCGGATTCAGAAAATCATTCCCCGTAAACCGCCAGGCCTGCAATTCGTAGTCATCATCGTCCAGCAATCGGTTCCGGAACACATTGAATCCCCATTCGCCGGCGTAGTTCGCCGGGATGTCGAAAGAACTCAGGTCGACGATCACCTCAGCACCCCAGCCTGTGTCGGTGTTGAACAGGTCCACCTTCGCCTGGGGCGTCCAGCTGCGGAAGGGGGCGCCATATTTATCATAATGCGTGCCGCGCACTCCACCCCGGTTATTCACGATAATCATGTAATAATCCTGGTGGATATGATCCGCGCTGGCTTTCCGCGGCTGCACGATCACCCAGAAACTCTCGTTCTCGAACAGCGCCTGGTCCACAAACACTCCGTTGACCCCCGCCATCTGCCCGGCCATACCTTCCCCCAGCTCCGATTCCGGACCGGCGGCCTCCTCGATTTGCGCGCCATCGGCATTCAGATGCAGACACAATTTATCCGAACTCAGGGCGACTTGCGCCCGGGCTGTATTCCGAACGAGCCGTTCACCCATGCGGTCACTATGTTCTATTGGGATACTCTGCGCATTTTCCCAGAGATCCGTTTCGGCCTCACCGTTCATTTCCGGCACGGAACCGATTTGCTTTGTTCGGATCGACGTCGGCTGGCTGATGCTCAAATCCGGTTTGACTTCCTGCATAAACTCCGGTCTCGGCCAGTAATACGAGACCAGGGCCGGTCGCCGCACTCGCACATCCTGTTGGACAGTCACCCCGGTTTGGGGCGCAGATTGCCGGTTCCCGCCTGCTCGGTGACTTCCATGCCGGAAATCGAGATTCCAGTGCCAACCCGGATCCGAATACAAATCCAGCCCGGAATACGGGATCTTCAGTTCGGCCACCCAGCTATTACGCTGCGCAGCGGTCATCACCTCGGCATTGGAATCCCACGACGAGAAGAAAAAGCCATCCAGGTACGGATCAAAATACGAATCCCAGAGGACGCCATCCGGATTGACAGCGATCGTATAATAATAGTTCCTGGCGTATTTGATGCTGTCCGGCAACAACGGCGTGAACTCGATCTGAACGTAATCATCATCTGCGATGACCGAATCGGTCTGCGTCATATTCGCGGTGATGCCGCCCTCTTCCCGCACTTCCCAGTAAAGATAGATATTCTCACGATCATAGAGCACCCGGACCGACGTATTATCCGATTCTCCGTCATTCCATAAGAACGGGGTCACCACCGGCGCCCGGTCCCAGTCTGCTTCGGACATCTTGCCATCAATCCGGATATCTTTCTGTGTAAACATTTTCTCAGGCTGATACAGCTGGGCGCCCGGCGCCGATTTCACAGAAATCAACCGATTTCCCCGAATCACCCGATCACCATTTGCAATATGGGTTTGCGCAAATAGTGTGGCAGTCGTCAGCGCCATCAATAGAATAAAGAGTGTGCATTTGGTTCGATTCATTTTACGTTCCTTTCCTTCTCCTAGAATATGATCAAACATACTTCCCTCGCTATTTACCCGTCTCCCACATGATATGGTACTACCTCGTGACCAGCAGGCAGTCAACACCGCACCAATAAGATGATGAAACATTTGCGAAAGCAGAAGGATTCATAAACCATTCACATCCGGGATCACTAAAATATATTCCTCGGCTTCGCTCTTCCGAAGACAGAGACGTTGGTTCACATACCGGTTACCTGAGAAATTCGATCACGGCCAGGCTCGCTGTGAAGAGGCCAAACAGCAAGGTCGCGGTCAACGCCACGTTCATCCATGGTTTGGCCGTATACTCTCCCATCACCTCTTTTTTGTTGATCAGATAAATAATCGGAACCACCACTGCCGGCAGAATAAAGGATTGGAATGCCTGGGCAAAGATCATTACAGCCGGGGGTCGCTGTTCCAGAAACTGGGGGACAAACGCCAGCAGGATCCCGCCGATGCCGAGAATCCGGAACATCGGAGATTTGACGTTCCGTGGCCGTCCGGTGAAATCGGCGATCAGCCACGGGGCAATCAATACGATGGGGAATATGGTAGAGATCCCGGCGGCACTGATTCCCAGGATCAGGACAAAGGCGGCGAATTCTCCACCCAGCGGTTCGAACAGGCTGATTAATTCCACGGTGTTCTCCAGGTCCATTCCCATGACATAGAGTGTGCCGGCTGACACTGCCATAATAATACCGCTGAGGAAGAGCATCATTCCGGCGGATACCGCGGCATCTCTGCTCTCCCCCTTCAGATCCTCGATTTTCCAGCCTTTCTCTGCGACGACGGTACTCCGAATAATAAATACCGCCGCGGACACTGTTGTCCCTGCCATCGCCGCGACCAGACCCATGGC
>DATFLS010000291.1:0-3677 GCA_035267465.1 bacterium | reverse complement strand
GATTGTCCGGCCCGGGGAACGGGTCCCCATTGACGGAGAGGTGATTGACGGCAAGTCGGCCGTCGACGAAAGCCCGATCACCGGTGAAAGTGTCCCGGTGGACAAGCGAAGCGGTACAAATGTTTTCGCCGGGTCGGTCAACGGAGAGGGTGCGTTAGCAATACAGGTCACTAAACTGGCCAGAGATACCACCCTCGCCCGGGTCATCCAGATGGTGGAGGAAGCCCAAACCCAGAAATCGCCCACCCAGAGGTTTACCATGCGATTCCAGAGTGCGTTCGTCCCGGTGATTTTGGGCGTGGTGGCGCTGGTGATATTTGCACCGCCCCTCGCCGGCTGGCTGACCTGGGACGTGGCATTTCTCCGGGCCATGGCGATTCTGGTCGCTGCGTCACCTTGTGCGCTGGCCATTGCCACACCGTCTGCGGTGCTTTCGGCTGTGGCACATTCCGCACGGAGTGGCATCCTGATCAAAGGAGGGGTCCACCTGGAACATCTGGGAACCATACAGGCCATCGCCCTGGATAAGACCGGAACCATTACCGAGGGGAAGCTCCGGGTGACGGATGTGCTTCCGGAACGAGAGGGAAATGAAAAGGAATTGTTGGAAATGGCCGCGGCAGTGGAAAGTCGCTCCAATCACCCGATTGCGCAGGCGATCGTACAATATTCGGAAGAGAGGAAATTAGAACTTGGCACAGCAGACAATCTGCAATCGTTCTCCGGCAAGGGAATCAAAGCCAAACTGGAGGGAAACGAAGTGGCCATCGGCAATCTGAAGCTGTTCAATGGAGAAATACCCGATGCGCTGTCGGGGAGAGTACAGTCGCTGGAAGACGATGGCAAAACCACCATGATCGTGCAATCCGATGGTGAATTTCTGGGGATCATTGCCCTGGCGGATCGTCCACGTTCCGTTGCAAAAGAAACATTTGAGCGTCTCAATAGGATAGGCGTTCAAACCCTGGTGATGATCACCGGTGATAACGAGCGGGTGGCAGCTGCCATTGCCCGGCAAACGGGAATCACCGAATTCCGGGCCAGTCTGCTGCCGGATGAGAAGGTGGAGGCCGTGAAAAGTCTGGTGCAACAATATGAGCAAGTGGCGATGGTGGGAGACGGCGTGAACGATGCTCCGGCGATGACCGCTTCCACAGTGGGGATTGCCATGGGGGCCGGAGGAACCGACGTGGCGCTGGAAACCGCCGATGTGGCCCTCATGGCCGATGACCTTTCCAAACTGCCCTATGCTGTCGCATTAAGCAGACAATCCCGGCGGATCATCAAACAGAAT
Organism: bacterium; assembly: GCA_035267465.1. Lineage (GTDB taxonomy): Bacteria > Fidelibacterota > JAANXI01 > JAANXI01 > JAANXI01 > DATFLS01. The sequence continues at coordinate 2,383 of DATFLS010000291.1, read as the reverse complement.
CTGTGGCTTTCCCTGGGAGTGATCGCTGCGCTCATCCCGACAGCATTGTTTGGTGTGGCCGGAATAGGAATTGCCATCCTGTTTCATGAAGGGAGTACCCTCCTTGTTGTCGGAAACGCCCTGCGGCTGTTACGAGATCGTAAAGTGAAAACAGGTAGTTCGGAGTAACAGTATCATGAATGCATTTTTCTGGTTGCCTGTCGGGGGAATGGTGTCTTTTGTTCTGGCTGTGTATGCCATACTGCGTGTCAATCGTGCATACCAAAATCAACAAAGACTCTCTGGATATACCGTTTTCCTGGTATGGTTTCTCTATATTTACCACATGGCGCTCGTTCTGCTAGCGGCCTGGTTCGCTCCGTTGAGGTTGTTCCGGCCGTCCTGGTTGAGCGGAACGTTCGGAGTATTGCTGCTGATAGCCGGCATTGGAATCACCAGCCTCAGCATCTATCAGTTTCATTCACTGAGCCGGATGTCCGGACAGCGAACAGATCGGCTTATCACCTCCGGAATATATACACGGAGCCGTAATCCACAGAATCTCGGCTGGCTGTCAGGATTACTCGGGATAGCGGTGATCGGAGGGAGTCTCACAGCATTGATTTTCAGTATCCTGTTCTGCCTCGTCATTCATTACTATACTGTTCGGGTGGAAGAACCATTCCTGAAGCAGATGTATGGAGAACGATTTGAAAAGTACACACAGGCTACAGCCCGATATTGGGGTACGAATACCTAAAATACCGACCGGATATGTATGAAGATATTGATAATCCGTGACATCAATGGCATACAAGAAATCAACCTCCCGGGGATCACACCTGCATTCTGCGGTATTGAAAGACGGAGCAACGCACAACCCTGCTGAATATTTTTTTGACAGCACTTTGTGGGTCTACTCTAAAAAGTATGAGACAAAACTGTTAATTTTATATTATAAACAATATATACATGAAATATAAATATATTTGGATATTGTTTATTAAATGTTGATAATATTCAGTCAATTCGTGACAATTTGTGTGAATTCGTGGTTTCTAACGTGACCTCATTTGTAATTGGATATGATAATTAGGAGGGTCTACTCTGGTATACCTGTCCCGATGGCACTACCAGGAACATCAGGTGGAATGATCACGTAAAAGGTCATAATACGAAACAAAAAAGGAAGAGATGCGGAAGCAGGCGAAACGAATACATCTTACAGGATTGCAGCTCTCGATAGGAGCTCCAATGGGGCAGAATTCACGCAATCCCGTGTACTCAATTCTTTCTTATATGGCCATCCTCAGTCTGTACCTTCTTTTCACAGCTCCGGTTTCAGGTCAAAACGCAGATTACACTCCTAAACAACTGGAGGGAGTGGGTGTGGAAGAACACCTGGGTGATACGATCCCCATGGACCTGGCGTTTACCGATCACTTTGGTAACACAGTGACCCTCGATAAATATTTCGATGGAGAAAAGCCGGTGGTACTGACGCTGAGTTACTATACCTGTCCCATGCTCTGTCCCATGATTCTGAATGGACTGGCCACCACGGCCGACAGTCTGAACTGGTCTCCGGGAAACGACTACCGGATCGTCTCGGTGAGCATCAATCCGCGGGAAACGCCGGACCTGGCGAAGGCGACGCGTGAAAAATTCGCCGGACAAATGCCCGTTCCACTTACCTCCACCGGGTGGATGTTTCATGTGGGAAAAGAGGAGAATATCCGGAAACTGGCTGATGCCGTGGGATTCCAATATAAATACGTGGAGGCCAACCAGCAATATGCACATCCGGCTGTGTATTTCATTCTGTCGCCAGCCGGGAAGATCACCCGGTACCTCTATGGAATCAACCAGAAGAAGAAGGATGTGCGACTGGCTCTCGTAGAAGCGTCTGAGGGCAAAATCGGGAATGTGATGGACAAAGTGCTCCTGTACTGCTGCCAGTTTGATCCCGAGGCCGGAACGTATACCACCGAAGCCAATCGGGTTATGAACCTTGCCGCCGCAACGACTGCTCTGCTCATGGGATCTGTTCTGGGAGTATTCTGGTGGCGGGAGCGACGAAAGCACAATCAGTCAGGTAAATGACTCGTCGATAGCAGCAGATCCATTTTCCATATTAAACATCCGGTTTTGAACCTAGTTATATGAATTCAACGGTTTAAAATGGATGCTGAAAAAAGGTTGACTTCGCGCGTATAAGAACATGAAGTGAATCAGATACAGCCGCACGTTTCTGCTCAGTATCTTTATTCTCCGCCTGTTTTCTTTCCACCTTGCGCTGGCGGATTCAATTCTGTGTATTGAAGGCGACGATGATGTCAGGATTGAATCGATTGCAAAGGAAAAGCCGTCCTCCTCCCTTGATGCCTCCGGTAAAACGCATATG
>DATFLS010000290.1:0-2412 GCA_035267465.1 bacterium | reverse complement strand
CCGGCTCATAAGGCGTCACACCTCGGGTCACCCCTGGCTGCGCTGACTCGACTCCCTGTTCCACAGGCACTTGACATGGTAGACTCCTTTCAGTCTACAAGGGAGCCCAGACTTCGCCTGGCGCTCCAGATTGACACAGATCATGATCGGTTCGGATTGCTGAAGAACCTGGAGACCCTCTGTATTTTCCTGATCGAGCGTTGGAATGCCTTGTCGGAACACCGCAGGGGAGGAGTTCATCCTGTGAATGGCTATTTCCTTTTCATTATGTTTCCGGTTTCCCTTATTTTTGCATGAGAAAGGTTAACGGGTCTCTTCTCATCAGGTTTCATCCATCGGGGAGCAGAAACTGTCGGGAATGGGAATGTGGGTTGCTGATCGACTATTCATCTATGGATTCTCTCACAATTGAACAAGGAAGGGAATAAGGTCATGGGACTCACCCTGAATGTACTTCGGGAATTTGCCACAGCTACCAGCTATCAGCGGGGAGAAGAATATTATAAGCGGGGGGCGGTCCGGACCCTGACCCGGGAGCATGATCGCTTTACCGCCACAGTCCGCGGGACGGACCAATACAAGGTGACAATCATGGCGGAATCGGAAGATTCCCTTCAATTTTCCTGCACCTGTCCCTACGACTGGGGCGGGATATGCAAGCACGCCGTCGCCGCCGGACTGGCAATTATCGCGGGGGAATACCGGGATACTCCCACCCTGCAGGAGTCCGATCAGCACGTCCCGGAACTCCCACCACAGCAATTTCTGGAGGAAATCTACCAGGATGTCGATCCGGAAGTGAGAGAGGCGTTCCTGCAGCAGCTGCTCACCAAGCACACTGAATTACGCCAGCAATTCTACGCGTTCATCCAGGGGCCCCCAGAGAAACCCCTGACAGACCGGATCAACTCAATCCGGGACAGTTTCAGTGATGAGCTCCAGGGGTTTGCATATGACGAGATCGATTTCCGGACCTACAATCAAGGAATGTATCAGAGATATATCTCTGAGTGGGAGCTGTATCGGGAAAGCGCTGAGGATCAGATCAGCGGGGTATTTGAAAAGTACTTCTCACGGGCAATCTCCCATCTATGTCAGGGTCAGGCTGCGGACGGATTCGCCGTGGTACTCGGTGTGTATGAGGGTTTTCAGCCCCTGACCATGCCGGGCCACGATCCGTACAATATTGTCTCAGATGATTATCATCCACTACTGCGATCCATGTTTACCGCCTCCATGGATACTTTTGCAGAGGCACTCTCAGAGGCAGTCATTGCCCCCAATGCTGCCCGGCAGTGTCTGCAACCGCTGTTGGACCGCGCCAAATTTTACCTGAGCATCGAGCCGGAAGATATGGAGGATGACGTCTATTATCAATTCACCCTGTTCGCAGAAGTGATTGAGATCCTCATTCAGGAACAAGAGACCGCCATCTGGCTGGATGAGCGACTCCGGGAACACCAGTTATCCGATCCCGGCCTCGGGCCCGTCTTGCTTAAAATTGCAGAGATTACCGGTGACAAGGAGCGCTGGCACAGGGAAGCCCACACCTATGCTGACCACGATCCGGACATCGCCGCCGAGCTCCTGGATACATATCACGCGCAGGAAGCAACAGACGAATTTTACCGGACGGCGCGCCAGGCCTTCGCGCGGTGGCCCGACCGGTTTGACACATACCTGCTGGACCGAATCGATCCCGCACATGATCCGGCATTCTACCGGAAAGTGGTTGCCCACCTTGCCGACAGTACCCAGGATATCCGGTATTATCGACTGCTCCGTGATCACATCCCGGAGCAAGAGTGTTGGGTGTTCATCAGGAAGTTTAAACCCTTTCCCGAGTTCTATGTGGAACTGCTAACAGAAGAAGCTGCCTATGAGGAGATCCTGCACTATGTCCGCACCCATCAGGCGGACTATGCGTTCCCCCATCTGGTTCGGCCGATATTGAAGGAATATCCGGATGAATGTTTCCAGCTCATCAAAGCCAAAACAGACCGGGTGTTACAGGACAAACGTGGGCGCCGGGTGTACCGGCAGGTTGTCTCCTGGCTGCGAGAAATGCAGCGAATTCCCGGCCGGGAGGAAGCGGCCACCCGCTACTTCCGGGAGGTATATAACCATAAACCGGTCCTCCCCGCATTGCGAGATGAAATGGAAAAGGCCGGGCTGACTTAACGATCTCCCGGCAATTATTATCAGAGGACAAGACAGATATTTATTCCCTGACACTGCGTCTTGAGTATGTAAAGGCTGGTACCACCCTGACTTCTCGTGGGCATACTGTAGCGGGACGGGATCGCCCTCCGGTTTCCGGAACTGCATAAAATACAACACCGAAACACACCGAACACACTGAAAAAACTCGAAATACATGTGATACATCATTGGTCACATGTTCCCGGATAA
>DATFLS010000289.1:0-2887 GCA_035267465.1 bacterium | reverse complement strand
CAGGTGCTTCCGCCAGCATAATGTGTTCATACACACTGCCGTAAGTCTCACGGAATTGCTCCAATCCCCCCTGATCTTCAGGCCAATCCCGCTCCACCCGATCCTGCCACATCGTCTTCAGGTATTGGATCAGCCTCGCTTCGTCCATATCTTCGGCACCCGGAGGGAGGGTGTACTGATCTGCAGGAAGATCAGCAAAGGTGACTTCCCGATCAGTCACGGCTTCGTTCAGAAACACCAGCAGGTCGGCATCTGCGGGTGGTTCAATCGGTTCTTCCTTAATCTCATCCGGGTTGTCGCGGCCGAGGATCCATCGCCCGAACCATTGGTAGACTGCTTCCCGGCTGGCTTTGTTATAGTTATGCGGATAATCGAAGTAAGCATAATCCAGATGATCTGCGGCATCGTAAAGCCGGTAGATTGACTGGATCATGGGAAATTCCCGGTGTGGTGTATGAACGGTCCAGTCATGGGTATTCGAAACCAGCAGCAGTGGACTGGGAGCAAACATAGCCCCGATTTCCACATTGAATGTGTTAATGCGAAGTCCGGGCGCATTCTCACACAGACAACCACCCTGCATCACCGTGGAGATCATATTCACCGGAGCGCTCACTCTCAGGCTGCTGTCGTCGAGCGCAGCTGTCAGGGCAAAAGTTTGGGTTCCACCGCCAGAGGCACCGGTGATGGCCAGACGTGTGGTATCTACATTCGGCAGCGACTTTAAAAATTCGAGGACCCGCATACTGTTCCAGAGCTGCAGGCCAAAAAGATTAATACCCCAGAACTGTGACAGACTGTCATCGGCAAAACTATGTGTCACCTGGCGGGTGTCACCATAGGCAACCATATCGTAGGCGAACACGACATACCCCTGCCTGGCGAAATTGATGCATCTGGCAGGGATGGATCCCAGTTCCGAATGGTGGATTCTACCTCGTTCCCAGTGGCCATGCGGCGACAAAATGGCCGGGAACGGACCGGACTTTCCCCTCGGTCTGTAGAGGTTCCCAGCCAGATAAAAATCGGGATGGGTTTGCAGAGAGACCTTCTCTATGGTATAGTCAGTCCCCTCAATACGACCGAACACATTTGGGGTCAGGGGCGTCTTCTCCGGGAGAGGCCAGAGGCCAGCCGAGACAAGGACGTGTCTCCTGAGATAATCCACCCGTTCTTCCCAGGCCGCCACGGAGGCATACTCCGGGAATTCCTGGTATTCGGTGTTTGTGTGCCGCATATAGAAGAGCCGTGCATCCCGATACGTCAGGTCGCGATCCGCAATATTTTCTTCAGAATAGACGGTTGTTAATGCGGCTGTGGTAACGGCCGGTAGTCCGGCTTCTTCTCCTGGTTGCTGCTGTGCACACGCCATTAAAAGCAATGTAAGCAGGATCCTTCCAATCGGTTTTTTCATAATGGATTCCTTCTTGTGTGTCGGCTTGTGATGTGACTCAGGTAATTAGATGTTTCATATAACCTGTTGTGTGACATGCTATTTTTCAACAGATAGTCATTAACCTAACTCAGTCTGCGGGGAAGGCACCCGGCGGGAACAGTCCCGCGGTGTGGGGAAACTGAGGGAAGAGTTGGTGTCGGAAAACTACAACCTCACCCTCAGTCCCTCTCCTTAGCAAGGAGAGGGACGCTCGCCCAGCTCCCTCCCCGGAAAAGACGCCTGAGGAAAGTTAATAGTCATGTTTCAGAATAACCTTATATAAATTATCGGAACGTTCGTTTCCTCTGGCAGGTGAACAGAAGATATTTACCCCGCTGCCTGCAAGACATCCTCTGGGGACACAATCTATTCTATTCTCCGTGGAGCCACGGACCGAAAATATCTTCCATTCCCTGAGAGTAGTCGAGGGTTGCTATCCGGAATTGGGCTGCCGCTTCCTGCGATTGATAGGCCCGCAAGGTGATATCATACGTTCCTTCGATCTGTTGCGATTCAACTTTGTGCCCGTTTTGATCCACCATGTTCACCAGCAGCAGCGGACGGGGAGCCAGGCTTGCCGCCAGGTCGGGGAGATCATATTTCGGCAGAGAATTGGCCACTGCGGTAAGCATATATCTGGTGGCATAGTACTCGTGCATAACCACCGCTTCATACGAAATCAGCGGCTCGATGAGAGCCACCTTCCGAATGGTTGGCTCATAAAGGGCAGCGTGCAGCAAAACTGAACCCATTTCCCCGCGCGCGACTGCGCCAATCTGTTTCCCATCAACCTCCGGACGCTGTTCAAGTGTCCTTACCAGCCTGGTCACATCTCCTGCCTGAATGCCTATGATACTCCGGCCGTTGAGGATGGAAAAAAACCAGATATTTAAAGAGACTCCCTGGATATACGCATCTCCTTCGAACTCGCCGGGACCCATTTCGCCCCGGCCGATCAGGTCCGGTGCCAGGACAACATATCCCTGTTTCACGAACCATTCCATCTCTTCACCGGGCGCTGCCTCAGCCGTCTTCCCTGTAGGATGGATATAGAGCAGTGCCGGATGGGGACCAGGCGCATCGGGGATCATGAGAAGATACGGTATCATATACTTACCTTCTCCCCGGATAAAATATTTTTCAATAGTATACCCCGGGCGCTGATACCGGCCGGTGAAGACCGGCTGTGGTTCCTCTGCAGGTATGATATACCCACTTAATTCCCGGGACGCCTTCGTTATTTGGGTGAGATGGGACGGGAGAACCTGCCGTGACTCTTCCAGCTGTTTCAGCCAGCCGGCCAGTTCGCTGGCATTGATCTCATTGACTGTCCGGGTATCCAAAGCGGTGGTCACCTGGCCCGTTTCAGTAACACGCAGTTCCTCCGGACTCAGCCATTCGACTGTTTCATCCATAGGATCTCCTGGTAAGCGCAGATGTTTCTGAAAGAAG
>DATFLS010000288.1:0-6510 GCA_035267465.1 bacterium | reverse complement strand
TGGTATCTATGTTCCCCAGGGCGATCCGGATGCGTTGCGTAAGACGATCCTCGAACTTTGGTATAATCCCGCGAAAGCGGTGGAGATGGGAAGAGCAGGCAGGCGATATGTTGAACAATATCATTCCCAGGAACATTTTGTTCGAATAATCAGAGGGATCATTCTGGACGCTGTCAAAGGGCCTTCTGATAAACGGGAGCAGGCAGCGGTGATGAGTACCTGATCCTGTTCTTCGCGAGGTGAACATTCGAGAAAACGGATGGATGGTCGTCTCCTGTGAAATGAAATTAAAAATGGATATGAGCGCTGCATGGATGGACAAATGAGAGGAATGAGCCGCGGCCGGGCAGAGAAGTTTACATTCTCTCCTCGATTGAACGCGCTTTTAACCATGAAAGCCTTCTGTGGTGGAGTGACTGCTGCATGTAACGGCAGGGAGAGGGATTAGATGTCACTTTTTGTTAGTCTTCAGGGAATTCTATTCGGAATAACCGGACTCCTCCTTGTTTATCTGGCACTGCTGAGTGTCCTCGCGATAATTGAGCGGAGTCAAACGGTGCCTGTATCGGAGCGATTCCGTCAGTTTGCCATTCTTATTCCGGCGCATAATGAGGAAATACCTATCCGAAATACACTTCAGTCATTGAATAATATCAATTATCCTGAGGATAATTACACCATTTTTGTAATTGCTGACAACTGCACTGATGATACTGCCGCGATAGCACGTTCCAGTGGCGCGAATGTCTGGGAGCGAACCGATACGACTCACAGAGGAAAAGGATATGCCCTCCGCTGGGCATTTCAGCAGATTCTCGCTTCCCCATCCCGGTATGACGCCGTGGTGGTGATCGATGCGGACAGCCGAGCACTGCCTAATGTCTTACATGTTATGAATAATCACCTGGAGGATGGAGCACAAGCCATCCAGGGATATGTTGCCATCGAACCGAACAGTGGAGTATGGAGCAGTGAAATCACCCGGTTAGGGTACACCCTCCATAATTATGTGCGCCCTCTCGGCAAGAGAGCGTTGGGTTTTCCCTCGGGTTTACATGGAATCGGTATGTGCTTTACTCCGGAAGTTCTCCGTTCCGTACCCTGGGAAGCGTATTCCACAACCGAGGATCTCGAATACGGTTTACATTTGCTGCTGCAAGGAATCGAGGTGAGGTTTGCTCCCGAGTTAGTTGGATACAGCACGCTTCCTGAGAAGATAAAGCATGCATCCAGCCAACGGGAACGGTGGGAGTTCGGCCGCTTTCCCTTGATACGGAAATATGCAGCCCAGCTACTCGCTGCCGCCTTTCAGAGGCGTTCTCTTAGATATCTGGATGCATTCGCAGATCTGGTGATGCCTCCACTCATGAATCTGCTAATGCTTGCGGGGATGATGGGAGTCGGCAATTCTCTTCTCTATGCACTGAATGTTATGGATGCCGGGGTTTTCGCCTGGGGATGGTTCTGTCTGATCGGTATAGGTTTGATCCATCTTATTGGCGGGCTTACAGCAGCCTATGCGGATCTGGGACTGTATCGCGCCGTGTTCTATGTTCCGCTGTATGCTCTCTGGAAATTGGGTCTCTATATGAAGGTATTGATCAGAGGGAGCAGCAAAGAATGGGTGCGAACGACCAGAGAAGACCCGACTCTCCCCAAATCGGTTTAAACAAGTCTCGATCATAATTCGAGGGAATACTCAGAGAATATGAAAAACAAAAATATACACATGGAAATAGACAAATGACGGAAGAGACATATACCAGCATGGAATCTGAAGAAGTTGTAACCTTGACCGAATCCGTAGGGGAGGAGCTATATAATTCTTCCCCTCTTTCCATAGAACTCGTTTCAACAGCAGCAGAATTTGAGGCATTATCGGATGCCTGGAATACTCTGGCGGAAGCGGCGGTCGTTCACATTTTTCAAACATTTGAATGGCAGTATACCTGGTGGAAACACTTCGGTGGTTCTAATCAGCTGCATATCCTGTGCTTTCGAAAAGATGGACAGTTAGTCGGAATCGCTCCGTTTTTCCTGGATATTTTCAGGATACTGGGGAGACCTGTCTATCGCGCTCTGCGCCTGATAGGCTCTTCAGTGATGCAACCTCAGGGTGGCGGATTTTATCTGCAGCTCGCTTTCAGTGATTATTTATCTCTGATAACTCTCCCGGAATATGAAGAAAAAGTCATGCATTCCTTGGAAATATATATCCGGATGCAGCGAAAGTTATTCGATGAAATCATTCTGGATGAAATTCCCGAGAATGATCCATTGATATCCTATCTTATTCCTCTTCTGGATGAACATCAGTGGAACTATACCATGCGGGATGATTCCGTCTGTCCGGTCATCGATCTGCCAACATCCTGGGATGATCTTCTGAAGGACCTCAGCAGCAATGCTCGGTATCAGATTCGCAGACACATTCGCAATGCGACACAAAAGGAGATGTTTCAAATTGAGGAAGCCCGCACCAGAGAGGAAGTGGAGCGGGCATACGAACATTTAGTCGAGTTCCATCAACGACGCTGGAATAAGGTGGGATATCCCGGCGTGTTTGCTGATAAACGGGTACATGATTTCCTGGAGGATGGAATATACCAATTAAGATCGGAAGATAGATTGCTGGTTCAATCTGTTAAAGCAGATGGAGCCTATGTGGCTGTTGACGTCCTTTTCAGGCATCGGGATTCCATTTATCTAATTCAGCGGGGCTTTGACGATGAGTCTCCGGTGATTAAGCGGAGCCCCGGCAACGCATTACTCTACACCGTAATTAAGGATGCCATAGACAAGGGGTATCAGTGCTATGAATTTCTCCGGGGAGAAGAGGAGTATAAAAGCAGAACCGCCACGCGCTTTGTTACCAACAAAAATGTCATTCTGCGACATCAGGCGAGCGGCAAGCGGTTCCCGAGTCAGGTGCTCGCCCTCCTGCACTGGTATACTTCTCTGAAGACCCGGCTGGTATTGGAACGAAAAATATTATCGATTCAACTCGAACAACATAATTTCATTTCTGCCATCGGGGCGTACCTGCGGTTTCTATATCAACGAATTGTGGAAAAAATGCGCAAACTTTGGAAGCGGCCATGAGAGTACTTCACCTGATTCCCTACATTATATATCCTCCGGTTTTTGGCGGAGCGATCCGGATCTATCATCTCCTTACTCATCTGGCGAAGTACCATACGGTTACTGTAGTCAGCATGGGATCGGAGCAGGATAGCATTGTGATGAAATCACGATTCGGCAAGCTTGTGAACGGGATATATACAGCGCCTTATCCCCGAAAATATTCGCGGAAACGTCTGGGGCAGTTTTTTTCGTTATTCAATTCGCGCAGTTATGGAATCTCCCGATTCGTCAGCCGGAAGATGCAGGCTGTTCTGGATCATATCTGTGAGCATAAGGTGTTTGATGTGGTACAAACTGAATTTCCGATGATGGGCAGATATCGACTCCCAACAGAAGCCACGCGTATCCTGGATGCTCATAATGTAGAGTTTGATTTAGCACAGAGACTCCGGTCATACAGCACTCACCCAATCCGAAGAGTATACAATTACCTGGAATATAGAAAATTGTACCATGAAGAAATTCAAATCTGTGCTGACCAGGATGTGATTTTTACTACTTCGGATCGTGACAAGGATCTCCTTGCGACAGAGATACCAGCGGTGCCGAAACACGTTGTCCCGAATGGGGTTGATACAAACTATTTCACACCAGCCGCTGGACAACCGGATCCGAACACCCTCGTTTTTGTGGGGAGTATGGGTTATGTGCCGAATAATGACGGAATGATCTATTTCCTGGACAAAATTTTTCCCCTGATTCAGCGGCGAATTCCGGATGCCAGGATAGTGATCGTCGGAGGGAATCCCTCGCCTGCCTTGCTGGCAAGAGCCAGCGATCATATCATTCTCACAGGATTTGTCGAAGATGTTCGTGAATATATCGGCAGGGCCAGTGTGTATGTAGTACCTCTTCGTATAGGTGGGGGAACTCGTCTGAAAATACTTGAGGCCATGGCCATGAAGAGGCCGGTGGTTTCTACTGCCATCGGGTGTGAAGGGATTGCCGTGACGGATGAAGAAACCATCCGAATAGAAGATGATCCGGAACACTTTGCCGGTGCGGTGATCGAATTGCTCAGGGACGCCCGGGAACGAAAGAGAATCAGTGAAAATGCTTATGAGCTGGTACTCGAAGAATACGAGTGGTCTGTGGTCACAGAGCGTATGCTCCGATATTACGAAACACTCCGGACAGCTCCGGCGTGGGAAGAGGTCGCCTGACATCTATGAGTATTGAAAGTACAGAACGGACCGTCCGGCCCGTCATACCGAAAGTTAGAGGGGATACGGGTATCAGGCCTCTCAGGAGAGCGGATATCAGCCAGATTGCCAATTTAATTGTAACTTATCTTCCCCATGTGGCAGCCGGAAATGTTCAAAAGGTGCACACCGCATTGGATCTCCTTCAATCGAACCCGCGGTATGAGGATGACAGCCCGTCATTGGTGTATGAAAGTCCCTCCGGAAAAATTGAAGGATTCCTGGGGGTTTCAGCCAGGAGTATGATTTTTAACGGGCAGCGGATTAGGGCAGCAGTATGTTATGATTTTATTGTGGATTATCGGGCCCGGAACGGGTTGATACCCTTTCAGCTGCTTCGCACATTTTTCTCCGGGGATCAGGATGTTATCCTCAGCGGTTCAGCAGGGGATAACACCAGGAAACTCTGGCAAAAGATGGGCGGGATAACAGGGTATTTATACAGCACGTACTGGACACTTCCGCTCAGGCCACTTCAGTACGGATTAACGTATTTAAACAGGGAAAACAGGCATCCGGTACTTTCCGGAACAGGCAAACCGATTGCCCGGATTAGCGATACTCTCATGACTCATTTCCCCGGATCCCCGTTGTGTAAAAAGGATCCTGAAGGTTATTCCAGACAGATATCCGGTGAGGAATTGGTTGGATTCCATACTAAATTTTGCAAGCACACGACGCTCAGGCCTGATTATACCGTTGAGGATTTACAGTGGGTACTTGGCTTAGCCAGTAAATCGGATCACTTAGGCAGTCTGGAGTGCACAGGGGTGTTTACATACGCTGATGATATTCTTGGTTGGTTTGTCTGGTACAGCAATCCGGGTGGAACCGGTGAGGTGCTCCAGCTTCATGCCAGGGAAGGGAAGGAAGATCTGGTGCTGGATCATCTCGTGTATTCAGCCTGGAAGAATGGACTCATCGCACTGTCAGGACGGGTTGAGCCGCCCATGATGGAGGCGCTCGGTCGCAAGCATTGCTTGTTTAGTCCGGGACGGATGTGGATGGTCATGCATTCAAGACACCAGGAAATATTGAATGTGATTACCAGAGGAGACGCTTTCCTCTCAAGGTTAGAAGGTGATCTCTGGATACTTTAACGGGGGAACTCCCATGGATAGTTCGGGAGTGTGGAGAGGCGTTCCGGTATCGGTGGGATTATGTATAAAGTAATTGCAAAGCACATAAGAGTTGACAATAGGACATGAAATGGAATGAACTCAGATGGCGTATTTCCCGGCGATTGGCCAGACATTCGCTGTGGGAGCATTTGCTGGGTTTCTGGTTCTCCCGGCATTTTACCCATCACGGAATTTTAGTGGTTAGCGGAATGCGGCCGTTTCCGCGAGTGATTAATGACGGCGGAACACTGCGGTCGGGAAACTGCCAGTTTTATGCCGGTGTTCGTTTGGAAATCGGTCGAGGTGCTATGCTGCAAATCGGCAATGGCACCTATATCAACCGGAATACGGTTATCGTAACACAGAACCATATAAAAAAATAGGGCGCTCTTGTAAAGTAGCCTGAGACGTGGTGATTATGGATTCGGATATGCATGGAATAGAGCAGGATGTTGTCCGGACTCAGCCTGTGATCATTGAAGACCGGGTCTGGATCGGATGCCGGAGTATCATTTTGAAAGGTGTCCACATCAGAGAAGGAGCCGTGATTGCCGCAGGACCTGTTGTAACGAAAGATGTTCCTCCGCAGGCGATATATGGAGGGGTACCGGTACGCCAACTCGGCACCGGAGAGAGGCGCAGCGAACCGGTACGGGAATCAGCAGTGTAAAGGCATGCGGGTCCAATCAACGGAGCCGGATTCAAACCCCGTTGACACAATGATCCTCACGATTTTCTTCGGAATGGGAAAGCGCTAAACCTCGAATGTTACAGGGAATTTTTATTAGAACGAGAAATTTGAGAAAGGCTAAATCATGCGAAAAAAAATATTGATCACCGGTGGCGCGGGATTTCTTGGGAGTCATTTGTGTGAAAAACTATTAAACGGGAATAACGAGATTATCTGCGTGGATAATTTTTACACGGGGCGAAAAGAAAATGTAAGCCATCTGTTAGACAATCATTTTTTTGAGGTTCTGCGACATGACATCACCTGGCCCTTGTATGTGGAAGTTGATGAAATCTACAATCTGGCCTGCCCG
>DATFLS010000287.1:0-4737 GCA_035267465.1 bacterium | reverse complement strand
GCAACGCTCCGTCCGGCCCTTTCCGCTCTGGAAAGCCAGCTGCAATACATGGATTCGGAGATCGTCCTGGTCGGCGATCCGGAATCGGCTCAGCAGGAGTCGCTCCCGGACAGGCCGCAGGAGAATTCGGTGCCAGTCCGGTGCGTCGAAACCCGGCAGTCAGCCTCACTCGCGAGCGCCTGGAATCAGGGCGTTGAGAACGCCGCCGGTGAGTATCTCCTGCTCATGCAGCCCCGGATCCAGCTGCATCCGGAATCACTGGGAATGATGGTGGAATATCTGCGCGGCGACCGCAAAATCGGGGTGATCACCCCGCAAATTCAAACCACGGATACGGCCATACTTCCGCAGTGCCAACGATTTCCGACTCATAAAGATGTGATGGTGTCCAGCCTCGGTCTGCCCCGCATGTTCCCGGTCAGCCGGTGGTTCAATGGCTGGCAGATGGGGGATTTCAGTCACCGGGATATTCGGGAAGTTGAAGGCGCCGCGCTGCTCCTCTGGCTGACCAGTCAGGTCGTCTGGAACAAAGTCGGTCCCTTCGATGAAAATTTCCCGTATCATTTCTATGATCTCGACTGGTGCAGACGGTTGCGATCCGCCGGCTACACCACGTTATTCTATCCCCAGGCGAAAGCGTATCGACTGAGAGATCCTCTCCCTGCAGCGGTTCTGCAACGCCGGATTAGCCTGTTTCGTCTGCTGGATAAGCACTATGACAGGGTGCATCAGCAGGTCGCGAACTTTGTCACCGGGGTGATTTTGTATGGAACGCTGCCCTTTCACCTTGCAGCGAATGTATTCCGACGTAGAACAATAGAGAACAATGAGTGAAGCGTACCTTGTCATCATCAGGTATTCCTCCTATATTCCGGACACGAATAATGCAATGGAAATCACCTGAGAAAAAATAACAGGTTGTTATGCGCTCTGTATTGCTCTCGGACATCGGGAACGTGCTCCTGCATGTGGACAGAGAGAAGTCCCTCCGGCCCCTCAGCGAAAAGTTATCCTGTGCTCCCGAGAAATTGGTGCCCTACCTGATCGAACATCCGGTGCACCGGGACCTGGAACTGGGGACGATCTCTGGACAGGAATTTATCAACCGGATGCTGGAAGCGCTGGATTCTGAGGCGAATCTTTCGGTGGCAGAACTAACCTCTATCATGGGCGAGAGTTTCTCTCTGAATCAGGAATTGATCGATGGAATCGAGGGATATCGAAGCGGTGTTGAAGTGATCCTGCTCTCCAACACCAATGCCATAGATATCCCGGCGATCGAGGATCGGTTCGGTCTGATATCCTGGGCGGATGCGGCCGTCCTGTCGTATACAATCCAGCGGCGCAAGCCGAGTCCGGCAATCTATCGGTACGTCATTGACGACCATCATCTGATTCCGGAACAGACCCTGTTCATTGACGATTTGCCGGAAAACATTCGGGCCGCCAGAGAATTCGGCATCCGGGCCGAGGTGTATGAATCACCGGAACAGGTGCGAGCGCTGCTGGACGAGTTGACAGAGGAGTGATACCTTATTGCCGATCGGATGAACAATCAGAAATAAATAAATGAGTCCACTATATCCCGTAAGGGATCCCCTTGGGAGAAACCACGAATTCACACAAATGAACACGAATGAACTAACAAAATATGACTATGAAATCTGTTCAGGAACAGTGCAAATGGGAGGTATTGATAGAAGAGTGCGCGTATCATTGCCTTTGTGGTGCCTTGACCTTCGTTATTTGTAGAGATGAGCCATGGAGGCTGCGTGAGAATGCTGTGTCAAGGAATTTTTCCTCCTGACATCAACAAAAATTCCATGGGGTGTGGTCATCGCTCTCCTTTCGTGCCAAAGGCATCCCTACGGGGAAGGAGAGGGACCGAGGGTGAGGGTGTTGTCTCCTGCCATCAATTCCTCCCTCAGTTTTACTCTACGGGGTTTTCCACCGGGTGCCTTCTCTGCAAACTGAGTAATCATTATAATCGTAATACAAAATATGGCTATAGAAGCCAACTGTTTTTAGTGAAAACAGAGGGCATTGGATGCATTCTGACCGAATGACCCCCTCTGACTCCCCCTTAGGAAGGGGGAGAACGAGAAAGAGGGCGTCAGCAGCATTATCACCTGTTCCCTCTCCTGAGCAAAGTGAATAGCTATATAAAAAAGGAGGCAGATACAAAATATTGAAACAGAATTATATCTATTACGCAAAATACATACCTACCAAGATTTTCTCGAGATGCACAAGAGGATTTATCATTATTTCGTTGCAAGCTTTGCGTGCTTTGCGATCTCTGCGACCGTTGAGCCAGAGGCTCTCCTCTGGAGCGTTTAACCCGTAATACAAAAAGTGGCTCAAAAAGATGCTCGAACAAAACCTGACCATCCCGGAGATTCTCACCCGATTCGAACAGAGCAAATCATTCCGCTATAACGTCACGGCCAAGCAGGTCTACCCGGCCCGGACAGCTCGGCTGTCGGAATTCCCGGATCAATTGGATTCGCGGATACAAAGGGTCCTCGCTCACCGGGGCATTGAACGACTATTCAGTCATCAGCGTGAGGCATACGACCTGGTTCGGAAGGGAGAGAACATTGTGGTGGTGACGCCCACCGCCTCCGGTAAAACCTTGTGTTACAATCTCCCGGTACTGCAGCGCATTCTGGAAGACGACGCCACCCGCGCCCTGTATCTGTTTCCCACCAAGGCGCTCTCCCAGGACCAGATGCACGAACTGCACGATCTGATCACCGGGATTGCAGAACACAGTCCGGATGAAGAGACGCCGGAGATTAAAACATTTACTTACGACGGGGATACCCCCCAATCGGCCCGGCAGGCCATCCGCAGGCAGGGGCACGTGGTGATCACCAATCCGGATATGCTCCATACCGGCATTCTTCCGCATCATACCAAGTGGATGAAACTGTTCCGGAACCTGCAGTACGTTGTGATTGACGAGCTGCACTACTACCGGGGGATTTTCGGAAGCCATTTCGCCAACGTGCTGCGGCGGTTACAGCGCATCTGTGCGCATTACGGCAGTCAGCCGATATTTATCTGCAGTTCCGCCACCATAGCCAATCCGCAATCGCTGGCGGAACGGATCACGGATCGGTCGTTCACCCTCATCGATCAGAACGGGGCGCCGCAGGCGAAGCAGACGTTCTATTTCTTCAATCCGCCGGTGGTCAACAAGGAGCTGGGCATCCGGGCGAATTACATCAAACAGGCCCGGAACCTGGCCCGGCAGTTTATCGAACAGGATATCCAGTCGATTGTCTTTGCCCTGAGCCGGCTGAATGTGGAAGTGCTGACCAAATACTTCAGAGACCGGTTCGAGACCCCGGTCGCCCAGCCGGAAAAAATTGCCGGGTACCGGGGCGGCTATCTGCCGAACCTGCGCAGGGAAATTGAGAAGGGGATCCGGGACGGTGAAATCATTGGAGTGATCAGTACCAATGCGCTGGAGCTGGGCATCGATATCGGCAGTCTGAATGCCTGTGTTATTGCCGGTTATCCCGGCACCATTGCCAGCACCTGGCAGCAGGCGGGCCGGGCCGGCCGCCGGGGATCGGAGTCGGTGGCCATCCTGGTGGGCCGCAGTAATCCGCTGGATCAGTACATCGTGACTCATCCGGAATATTTCTTTGAGAAATCTCCGGAGCACGCCCTGATTAATCCGAACAACATTACCATTCTGTTGAATCATATGAAGTGTGCCACCTTCGAGCTGCCCTTCAATGAGGGCGCCACCTTCGGCTCCGTGGAGGCAGACGATGTGCGTGCCCTGCTGGACTATCTGCAGGAGGAGGGGATTGTCCGGAAGATGGGGGAGTCGCCGAACGCCCAGTATCACTGGACAGAAGCAGCCTATCCGGCGCAAACCGTCAACCTGCGCAGTATCGCGGAGGGGAATTTCGTGGTGGTGAACCGGGACGATGACAACCGGATTCTCGGCGAGGTCGATTACAACTCGGTGCCACGGACGCTCTATGAAGACGCCGTCTACCTGGCGGAGGGGGAACAATACGTTGTGGAGGAGCTGGATTGGGAGAACCGGAAGGCGTTCGTGCGCGAGACCGATTCCGATTACTTCACCGATGCCATCGATTATACCAACGTCCGGATTCTGGATGAATTCGAGCAGAAGCAGTCCGGGCCGGCGACGGTGGAACACGGGGAGGTGCACATCGTGACCAAAGCCGTCGGATTCAAGAAAATAAAGTTCTATACCTCCGAGAACGTCGGGTACGGGAAAATCGAGCTGCCGGACCAGGAGATGGTCACCACCGCCTACTGGTTCACCATCCCGGAAGATGTGCCGGACAGTTTGCCCTTCCAGCGCGCGGATATTATCGACGGCCTGCTGGGGATGTCGTATGTGCTGCACTACGTGGCCTCCCTCAGCCTGATGTGTGAGATCGGCGATATCGATCGGGCCATCGGAGACCGGGGCGCGGACTGGTTCGTCAGAAGCACCGGCTTTGAACGGGGCGTTTATTCCCCGGCAAACGGGCATCCCCGGGAGGAGAACGAAGCCATGAGCCCCGACGACCTGCATCGGTTCCGTCCGACGGTGTTTCTGTACGACAACTATCCCGGCGGCGTTGGGTTCAGTCCCGAACTCTACGACGAGCACGACATCCTGCTCCGGCGCGCCCTGGACGTCATCCGGGAATGCCAGTGCGACGAAGGCTGCCCCAGCTGCGTCGGCCCCACCAAGGAAGT
>DATFLS010000286.1:0-2324 GCA_035267465.1 bacterium | reverse complement strand
CAATGATCTCACAATCCTGGGGGGTGGGAACTATAACGAAGATTATGAGGCCGGTATACTTGAGCATAATTCGGGAGAATTCCTCCTCCGGTTGGATCCGCTGAAAGACGAAATCGAGTATCAATACGCGCGGATGTGGGTGTCGACCGCGAACTGGTTCCCCACAAAAATCGAATTCTATGATGAGAGTGGTCAACTGAAGAAAGTCCTGATAAACCGGGAAATCGAGCAAATTGACGGGAATTGGACGGCCAGAGAGATCACCATGGAAGATGTGCAAAAGGGTTCCAGAACCGTTCTGAGTTTGACGGAAGTCCGCTACAATGTTTCTCTTGATGAACAGATATTCACTACGCGATATATGAGACGGCAGAGCTGAACCGAAATTGAATAGAAGCGAGCAGCTCTGCCTGCAAAATTATCGGGGAGGCTGAAAATGCCCGTATCAATCAAGTATTTCAGTGTAATCATACTTCTCCTGATAGTGCCTGCAGGTGCCGTATCCCAGGAGTTAGGTATCTCAGGAAATTATCGGGGAGAGTTCGAAATTCTTCGTCAGGACAGCAGTTACCGCCATCAGCACTGGCTGAACCTGATCTTCGAGAAATCTCTGGGCCAGGATGCGGGCATGCATCTGAATGTGGAGTTCAACAATTACGGAACGGATGCTGTTTCCACGTTAATCCAGGAAGCGTATGTCGACTATTACACGGACCGAATTGACTGGCGATTCGGAAAGCAAGTCATCTCCTGGGGGAGTGCCTACCAGCTCAATCCGACCGGTTATTTCAATCCGTACGATCTGACACTGATCACCCCCGGAGAGAAACGCTTAGGCGTTCTCGCGGCGGCCGGCCGATATTACGGACCGGCCCGGATCGAGGTCTCCGGAGTGATTGCTCCGTTCTTTTCCGCACATCAGTGGCCCCCGGGATTGACGGATCAGCTGATCGGAGAGGCCGTCGCCCGAACGCACGCCCGCCTGAATCAACAAGTACCGCAAGTTCCCATCCTGCTGGATCGGAACACACCGTATGTACCCCCGGCGGTACCATCGAAAGTTGAAAATACCACCGCGGGCCTATTGGTGACAAAACGCGGTCTGGGTAAATTCGATGTGTCGGTGAGTGCCTATCATGGCTGGGATAAGAGCTTTGCCGTCGATGAGGAAGCCACGGGTAATTCTATCTACATTAATCCTGATGATCTGCAAAATCTGGATCGATTCGCCACGGTTTACTTTTTCTATCCGGAGGTCAATCGGGTCGGTGTCAATGTGATTGGATCGCTGGGAAAGGCCGGTGTATGGTTGGAAGGAACACGCAGTCAATATTATATGGATCAATTTCGGAGCCCGCTGAATATTGCGGGTGGGATGGATTATCGGTTCTCCAATGATCTGTACATTGTGGGACAGGGGATATATATTCAGAAAAGAACGCAGGATGAGGAAGGCATTACGGCTGTCATGGCGTATGCTTCGAAACCGGTGTTCGGATTTCATGAGATAGAAATCGTGGGGCTATATGATTTCGAAAGCGATTCATATTTTCTGGAACCGCAGTTCAATTATTCCCTGGGGAACGCGATCCATCTGGATATCGGGGGGACCCTGGTGGAGATCAAACAATCGCAATACGCTGAGATGTTTTCACGGATTATCGGTGAGCGGCTCTATGCCCGTTTAAGTATCGATTTCTGACCCTGAACGGAGCCTGCAGTTATGGAAGCGAAAAACAGACAGATCATCGACGTGGCGATCGATATGTTCTCGGAGCGGGGATTTCATCAAACCACCATGCAGGATATTGCGGAGACTGCCGGAGTGGGCAAGGGCACCATCTATCGGTTTTTCGAAAGCAAAGAAGATTTGGTTTCTTCGCTGGTGGAATTTGCTATCGAAGACATCACCCGGGAAATTCAGTCGGCTATCGAGAAATTGAGCCATCCTGTTGAGAAACTGCGGTCAATTATCACCGTGGAAGTGGAGTACTATGACCAACACCGGAACCTGGCAAAATTTCTGGTGCGCGAGGTGTTGGGATACCGCAATAAATTCGAAGACCATATAAAGAAAATTCACTCCACCAGGGCAGCCATTGTTGAACGGATAATTCAGGAGGGGATGGACGGACGCTATTTCAAACGAGTCAATCCGGCCACTCTGGCTGCTTCTCTGGAAGGCATGGTACTCGCGTCTGTCATTTTCTGGTTTATGTTCAGCGATTCCTTTCCCAAACAGGACATACAAAACGACATCTATACGGCGCTTTTCGAAGGTATTCTCGTAAATCCCTGACCTGGCGGTATCCCCTGAAATCTGT
>DATFLS010000285.1:0-4863 GCA_035267465.1 bacterium | reverse complement strand
GTGCACAGGCCGCAGATCTATACCAGAGATGCCATCATCGAGACACCGATGATTTCGGAGAATGTCTGGAAACTGGACCTCCTCTTGAACACCTTTAATCTGGGCAGTGAGGCTCGGGGAACGTTCGAACTGACCATCCGGGATCCGCAGGGCAGGGAGATATATAACGGTATAGGATCGCGGCAGGTGCTGAGCGGACATACCCAGTACTCGTACAGTATGCGGATGGAGGACGTCCAGGCCTGGTCTCCGGAATCTCCGGCGCTGTATTCTCTACGGATTATCACCTCCCAGGAGGTGCAAAACCGGCAGCATGAAAAAACGCTCCGGTTCGGGTTCCGGGAGATTGAGGTCCGGGGCACCCAAATTTATCTCAACGGCGAACCTCTTTTAATTAAAGGCATCTCCCGCCACGAGATGTATCCGGGAGTGGGAATGACTCTCACCGGAGAACAAATGCGAGCCGATCTCGAGGATATCAAATCACTAGGCTGCAACATGATCCGCACTGCCCACTACGCCCAGCACCCCAGGTTCTATGATCTGGCAGATGAGATGGGCTTCCTAATATGGACGGAAATCCCGGCCTGGAAGACGTCCGTCGAGGTGCTCACCCGCTGGCGTGTCTGGGAGCAATCGATAAAACCGCAGCTGGAAGCCCTGGTCGCAGAGTTTCGCACCCACCCCAGTATTGTCGTCTGGTCGGTCGGAAATGAGTTCAACTCGGCCACCGACCAGGGGATGACCTATGTGGAACGCGCCACCAATTATGTACGGGGACTGGACCCCACCCGGCTGGTCACCTTTGCATCCGACGAGCACCGGCCTGATAACAACGACCGGAGCTTTCAGTTCGTGGATATTATTGCCATTAATGAATATTACGGCTGGTATTACGGGGCGATGAATGACATTGGCCCTGCCCTGGATCGATTGTACGAGACCTGGCCCGACAAGCCGATATTGGTTGCAGAAACCGGAGCGGGATCGCTGCTCAGCATGCATAACTCCAATCCCCCGGATGCGGGAAAGGATTACAGTGTCGAGTATCAGGAGAAATTCCTCCGGACGCATTTGCATCAGATATTCGCTGAGAACCGGAGCGGTTTCATGGCCGGGGCGCTGGTCTGGCTTTACAACGATTTCCCCGATCCCCACCGGGTCGGGGGCGGCCATCCGATGCAGAATAACTACGTCAATTCCAAAGGATTGGTATCTCAGGAACGACAACGGAAACCCGCCTTTCAAACAGTGCAGGAGATCTTTCGCTCATTGTCGCCGTAGAGATCCAATAAGAAGGGATGATATCATGAAGCCAGCGCAGACCCGATTTCAGAGAAGAGTCTATCTTGGGTTCATTCTCACATTGCTGCTGCCGTGTCATCTGCTCACAGCACAGGTTGAAACAGCGCCCGTCGGTTATGTCAATCCCCTGATTGGGACTGCTCCCGGCACTACCATCAGTGCACAACGACATAGTACCGCCGATACGGAACCGAAGGGGCAGACCGTGCCGTTCGTCGGCGTGCCCTTCGCAATGACCCACTGGACGCCGCAAACCCGCGCTACCGAACAGAAATGCATCGCCCCGTATTACTACGATGACGGTGCTTTCCAGGGATTCCGCGGCAGCCACTGGATGAGCGGCTCCTGCACCCAGGATTACGGCAGCGTCACGCTGATGCCCATGCGGGAGACCCTGCAGACTTCTCCTGAGGAGTGGGCCTCCGCGTACTCACACGATACCGAGATATCCACGCCCGCCTATTACCGCGTGCAGCTGGAGGAATACGATATCACCGCCGAAGTCACCGGAACGGTCCGGGCAGGCTTACTCAGATTCGCCTACCGGGATTCCGGCGCCGCCCATATCGTTGTTCAGCCGAACAGTGACGAGCGGGAGGGGTTCGTTGAGATATATCCGAAACAGCAGACCATCGTGGGCTACAATCCTGTCCATCGGATTTACCAGGGATGGGGACAGCCGGCTGGTTTCGATGGCTATTTCGTGGTCATTTTTGATACGCCGTTTGAGGCATACGGAACCTGGAAAGGCGATGCGCTGCAGTCGGAGAGCACCTCTGTCCGGGGAGCTGGCGACTCTCCTGTGGGTGCGTATGCACGCTTCCGGCTTGCTGAGTATGACACGCTTCGTGTAATGGTGGGCACCTCATTTACCAGTTTCCGCCAGGCGCTGGACAACCTGGATTCCGAACTGGAGGGCTGGGATTTCACACCGGTGCGAGAGCAAGCGGAACAGGCATGGAATGACGCATTGAGTAGTATCTCGGTACAGGGCGGCACCGACGATCAGAAGGAGATTTTCTACACCGCCCTGTATCATTCCATGCTGCTGCCCAGACAGGTGAGCGATGCCAGCGGCACCTATCCCGGGTTCGCGCAAGATACGCTGATTCATGTGGCTGCAGGATTCACTTACTATGAAGATTTTTCTCTCTGGGATACCTATCGGGCGGTGCACCCGCTTCTCACTATTCTGGAGCCGGATCGGGTCAGCGATATGATGCGTTCGCTGATTGCGAAAGCCGGGATGGGCGACTGGCTCCCCATTTTTCCCTGCTGGAATAATTACACAGCGGCAATGATAGGGGATCACGCCGTCTCGCCCATTGTAGGGGCTTATCTGAAAGGGATCACCGATTTCGATACGGTAACCGCGTACGAATATATGCTCAAGAATGCCACCAGATTACCAACCTATCAGGAATATGTGGACGGTAAAGGCCGCCGGGCACTAAATTCCTATATGCGGTACGGATACATCCCCCTGGAAGATTCGGTGAAAGAAGCGTTTCATCAGCAGGAGCAGGTGTCCCGCACCCTGGAATACGCCTATGATGATTTTGTCATCGCCCAGCTGGCCCGGGAACTGGGCGAGGATGATGATTATGCCATGCTCCTGGAGCGTGCCCGGAATTACCGGAACGTCTTTGACACCACCACCGGATTTGTCCGCGGACGGCACGCCGACAGTTCCTGGGTGACGCCGTTCAATCCGGCGGAATCTCAACCCTACATCACCGAAGGAACCCCCTGGCAGTATACCTGGTACGTTCCGCAGGATGTGCAGGGATTAATCGACCTCATGGGAGGCCGAGAGCAATTCATTGCCAAATTGGACCAGGTATTTCAGCAGGGCCACTACTGGCACGGCAACGAACCCAGCCACCAGATCGCCTATCTCTACGATTACGCCGGCGCGCCCTGGAAAACCCAGCAGCGGGTCCGGACCATCATGCAGGAGGAGTACTCCGCCGGTCCCGGCGGATTGAGCGGCAACGATGACACCGGCCAGATGTCCGCCTGGTATGTGTTCAGCGCGCTGGGTTTCTATCCGGTGTGTCCCGGGTTACCATATTATGCATTGGGGGCGCCCCTGTTTGAAGAGGTCACTCTCTCGCTGGAGAATGGCAAACAGTTCACCATCCGTGCGAAGAATGTCTCACAGACAAATCTGTATATTCAGTCGGCCACTCTGAACGGCGAACCCTTTGAAAGGCCCTGGATCCGGCACCAGGAGATAGCCGCCGGCGGCACCCTGACCTTCCGGATGGGTCCGAATCCCAATGAAGCGTGGGGCAGTGATCCCGCGCTCGCTCCACCCTCTTTATCAAATGAATAATTCCCGGGGATTGTAGCGCGAAATGGTATTTCACCGGGGAGGAGATCGTAAGATCACCCCCTCCAGTAGAGACCTTTTAAGCCGGAGGCACATGTTACTGCATAAAGCGGAGAAGGATTCAGCACTCTGACCGGAACCTCTACCAGGACTGGAGCAGCGATCCGCAGTCGCATGGGGTGGAAGCAGTGGGGTGAGGCAATCTGACCGCGCTCCTCATGGAAGGGTATGACGGTCCGGCAGCAGCGGAAATGGAGTCTGCCGTCCGGAGAGGCGCACGCACCTCGCTGTTGTTGCAGAGTCCTTATGGTCAGTGCCCCCGAACGGCCGAACCGATAATCATGCGTTTAACGATATTCTCTACCAGTTGATTTTCGAAGCCATGGCCCAATAGTCCTGGCAGCGGGGGGATACATATCTGGCCGGGCAGTATCGCCGTGCTGCGATGCTGGCGTTTCGCAGCATCCTCCGGTGGCAGCGGGAGAATGATCCCTGGACCATCTCCTTCTTTATTACGAAAAATCACTTCGATCCCGGGGAACGGGTTGGCTATCAGCCGGCCAGTCAATGGGGAAATTACAGCGGGACCATGATGTTCCACTTGGCCGAAGCATTTCTAACACACCAAACCAATATACCGGAACAGCCGGCCCCGGCCGAGATAGGCGGGTATGCCCTGGAGACCGATTCCCGCTTCTCCAGCTTTTCAGCCAATGCGGGCGGGATGCAGGTGTTCGTGAATCTACGGGGCGCGTCCGTGCCCAAGTACGGCATATACTGGACCCCACTGGGCGCCGTACGCTTTTCCCGGGTGAACTGGGACGACCGGTTAGGCCCCTCGGACGGTATGCGTGACCCGGAAGCCGGCACGCCGCTCTCCTTCAACAGGGGAGTGGGAGAAACGGCTGATAATTACCGGGCCGGGAGCGCCGTCTCATTCGGTCCCGCCTGGCGGGAACAGGGGAATGGATCCGGCAGGCCGACCTGGCGCTGCATTGCCGGGGAACGGTCAGCGTGGATTTTGTGCATCCCCTGTTGGTGAAATTCACTGTCACCTACCATTACGCCACCGGGCGGGGCGGGCCGTACTTTCACCACGAATTTATCGTGACGCCGGACGGGGTGCTCACCAGACTCACCTCGCCCCAGGGTATTCCGCTGGCGGCGACCGTGCCGCTGCTTACAGATGACGGAAGACCATTGCAGGTCCGGGTGAATGATTA
>DATFLS010000284.1:0-3198 GCA_035267465.1 bacterium | reverse complement strand
CGTCACCAACGTATGGTCGTCCAGTATTTCCAATCCCGGTGAGAAACTACGTCCCAGGTCCGCATGAGATCGCCAGAGCAGCCAGATGGCCGCAACAAAAACGCCTGCCCCGGTCCAGCCCAGCAGATGACTTAACCACCCGGGGAGCGGATAATCGGCAAACGCAAACCAGGGAGAAAAGACATAGATCAACGGGAGGAGTTGCATCCCCAGAAATACCAGGAATAGCAGGATTCCTTCGACAGGCGTGAACTTCTGTCGTTTATCACGCTGATATCCGGATTGCCTTACCCCGAGGGCTCGGGCCGCCGCTCCGGTGATAAAGCACAGCAGGAAGACGATTTTGAAGACATTATTGAACATTACTCACTCGATTCATCATTAATTTACGTCAGCAGACAGCGATCAGCCACAACATAACGAGACATTGGCCACGGAAATGGGACAGCCATATAAAAAAAATCAAGACTACCCCTTCAACGCCATTGAAACAAATTTGCACTGTACAAGGATTCCAAACCCCTGGCTCAAGACTACGTATGAGAACAAGACACCAAGTAGAAAAAATGTCATCCTGAGCGGAGCCCCGTCTTTTGGGGCGCAGTCGAAGGATCCCCTGGGATCATGCTGCTGGCATTCTTACACCCGCCCCGGAGCGGTGGGAGCAGAGGAGTCATTTTGCTCCCCGGCTGCTGGTGAGGAGGGCTTAATTCATGCATGAGCCTTGTCCAGGAGATCCTTCGGCTCCGTTGGAAAACACTCCGCTCAGGATGACATTTTCTACATTTACCTAATTGGTTATTTACTGCTGTTCCGTTTCCAGGGCTCTTTCTATTTCATATTCTGATCAGACACCTCAGCTCCGGTTGATTCAGATTCTACTTCTCGTTAATCGGGGGTGGCATATTTGCCGACATGTTTTTCCCGCCGCCAGCCCAGTATCCCCGGCAAGACCAGAACCGAAGTGATAAAGCAGGCGCCTACACCCAGGAACAGTCCTTCGCCGAACCAGGCCCAGGCCGGGAATACCGAAAAGTGCATGGAACCGAAGGCCAGCATGGTGGTCAGCGAGGTCAGCAGAATAGCCTTGCCGGTGCTGGCGAAGACTACCTGCAGATTGGTCCGCCCTTCATTCAGCCAGCGATGCATGATGTGCACCCCGTCGTCAATGCCAATACCGATGATCAGCGGGACCGCCAGGAAATTCATGAAGGTGAAGTTCATGCCGGTCAGGTACATCAGACCCACCATCCAGACGGCACCCAGTGCCAGTGGAACCATCGCAATAAGCGCTCGTCTCGCCTTCCGGAAATCCGCCCATAACAGGAGGAAGACAATCAACAGCGTGAGCAGCACAGCGTTCCGGCCATCTCTGGCAAAGATGCGGAGCATGGCCACGCCCAGCGGCGGTCCACCGGTGGTCTGCGGATTGATCCGGTCAAGTTCGTCGACGAACCGGGTCAGCAGCCGGGCGTCTTCGTACAGATTCCCCTGGGGATAGATGGTAATCAGGAATTTATCCCTGGTACGGTTGCTGTATCGATCCAGCACCGGGGCCGGGAGATCCTCCAGATGAACCGGCTCTGTGGAGGCCATATTCAAAACCGTCTGCTTGAAATATGGAGAAAAGTTCCGCTGGAGGCCGGTGAATCCCCTTAATACTGCAGACTCATCTGATTTTAGGATGGCCAGCAGTTCAGTCATGATATTGTGTGAATTCGGCTGATTCGGAAATCCCACGATTTCGCCGCATTTTTTATCCACCTTGTCCTGACCGCCCAGAAAAGCCATATCTTGAATTTCCATGATATTCATTTCCAGCCGTTCAATTTCGCTGATTAGTGTCCCGTATTCGTCGGACCTCACAGCCTGCCGTATTGGGGCAATGCTCATCTGCTGCCGGATGCCATTGATATGGGGAATACGCTCCTGCTGCTCTTCCGGTGAGGGGAGATACAGAGAGATGTCGTCGGTCATTGCGACCAGTGTCATGTCGCGATATTCTTCAGCCAGCTGCCGGGATTCCTCCACCGACTGGGCCAGGCTGATGGCATACTCCATGCTCAAATCGAATTTTTCCTTGATAGTGTCCATAAGAGCGATAGAAGTCAATCCTTCCGGCTCCATGTTCATATAGTTCTGGTCGTACTTGATCTGCGTCGCAGCCCACACCATGAATCCTGTTAACAGGATGGAGGCGCCAATTGAAAAGACATACCGTCTGCCGAGCCATTCCCCCATTCGTCCCAGCGCATGGAGAGAGATATCCCGTTCCACGAAGGTTCCGGCAGGTTTCTTCGCCTGTTTTTTATCTCGATAACGCGCTCTGAACACCAGGAGGACCGGCAGGAAAAACATGGTCGCCAGGAGGATGGCAATCAGGCCTGAGCCGGTCACGATCCCCATACTTTCCATCCCCTGGGATTTACTCACAATAAGGGTGAGAAAGGCACAGGCCGTGGTGAGTGCGCCGGTAACGATCCCCTTCCCGCTTTTCATAAATGCTTTTTCCATGGATGTGTGTATGTTGTCACCCTTCGCGCGCCATTCGGTGAAACTGGAGATCAGGTGAATAGAAAAATCGATGCCCAATCCCAGCAGGATCACCGACATCATGGAGGTCACCATATTCAGCTGGCCCTGGGTGATGTACGCGATGCCCATGGCCCAGATGAGCCCGATCACCAGGTTGAACATGGCCAGTACCGGGGCCACCCACATCCGGAATGCCAGAATCAGCATGACGAAAATGGCAACGAAGGCAATAATGGTGGTATACTGGATGCTCCGGGTGGCATAGGTCTGTTCGTCGTGTTCCCGGGCAACACTCCCGGTGAGTCCGGCCCGCACATCCGGATACTCTTCCAGCTGACCGTCAACCAGCGCCTGAACAGCTTGGGTGCTGCTCATCACCAGGTCGCGATCCATGACGGTAAAAGTGGGGATCGCCTCAATAATGAGAGTGGAATTATCGTAGGAAATGAAATAGGGATCTCCTATCAGCAGCTGATCCACGGCATCACGGGCTTCCGCCGTCTGGACGGTTTCCCCCTGGCCTGCATTCCTCAGGGTGAGAATTAGGTTCTCGATCCCGTCCAGAAACTGAACCGCCTCATCCTCTTTCTGCCGGGTGGAAATGGATTCCTGATCGCCTACATATTCCTTTTCCATGGAATTGTTCAGGTTGGTCAGCAGCCC
>DATFLS010000283.1:0-2205 GCA_035267465.1 bacterium | reverse complement strand
CGTTGCCCTGCAAGGCAAGTATATGCTCCTTCTGTGGCTTGGTAGTCAGCATGTGCAGATCCGCAATAATGAAATAACAATCATACTCATCCTGCAGTTTCACACGATTCTGGAGCGTTCCCACGTAGTGCCCGAGATGCATGCGGCCGGTAGGCCGATCCCCGGTCAACACTCGTTTCCGTTCAGACATTTCTGGTTCCCTTTTCCTGTTCGATTCTTTTTTTATTCAAATCCGAAGGTACTCTTCACGCCCCGGACTGACCGGCCGGATTGGGCCATCGACCGGGTTATCCGGGCAGCCGTATCGATAAGAAGTAGGGACTTTTGTTGCCAACCGGCACCCCTGAGAGGGGAAACCGGGTGCGGTTCCAACATCGCTGAAAACAACTCCTTTGCCGACAACCGCTCTTCTCACTAACAGCCAATTCCCCATATCTTCCCGCTTTCTTACGAGACAAATGGCCGGTGTCCACCGCTTTTCTATCTCTATAAAGCGGTTTACACCACCTGCATTTCAATCCGCATAACTTAATACAAAGGGGATACTCTATCTATGAAAAATTCCAGGCTGGCAGGCGAGGGATTGCCTTGATGCCTTACCCCAAGGAAAGTATGGCCGGCAGACCGCAGATGGAAAAAAGGGGTATAGGGTATAGGGACCAAGGATAAAAGGAAAAGGAAAAAGTGACATGAGACGATAGACCATTGACCATCGACCATGGGGTCCTGTCTCCCGGCACCCCGATGTCGGGAAGAGTGGGGCTGCATGGTCTATCGTCCATCGTCCATGGTCTAAAAAAAAAGGGGGGAAAGAGGAAAGAGAGACCGGAGTCCGGAGACAGGAGACTGGAACATCAAAGTTGGCAGTTGGCACTAAGCAGTAGGCGATCCACCTGGCTTCCCCAATGACGCGAGCGAAGCGAGCAAATGACAAGAGTGAAACGACGAAATGACGATGAATGACTGTTTATACAAGGCTGGTGCTTTGCGCTCCGCTACCTGAAACCTGAAACCTAAAACCTTGAACCCGGAACGGTCCGTTCTGCAATCTTCAATCGTCACCGGTGATTTCCCCGGGAAGTCTCACTCCGAAAAACCCCGGCCTTTTATTCACCGGCAGTCATGTGTTCGCTCCATTGATGTAACACCTGCTTCTGCCGCGGCGAGAGTTTGGATTCCGGGTGCATGATCTGGTAATACCACAACGGCATGTCGCCACTGTCCACCATCTTCCAGATATGTTCGATAAAATCCTGTTGATCTTCCCGGTCATATTTATCCCAGGTAGATAAATTCATGTGCTCCCTGGCCTCACTCACGTCGTGGCTCACCAACCAGGAGACGGGGGCGACGTAACTATACCACGGCCAGTCCGTTTCATTGGAATGACAATTATAACAAGCGGACTCCAAAATCGTTCTCACCGAATCCGGTGCCGGCATCTCTTCCGAGACCGGTGGATTGGTGTGTTTCACAGGGATAAACTGTATAACGATTAAAATACCGAGAATAATCAATCCGGTTTTTTTCACTTCAGTACCTCATTTGAACCGCAGTCCAGGCTGCCATTAGAATAATCGAACGAGATCACTATCGCTGGGAAATTCTATATCCCGGGGTACTTAACGCACTCCGCGGATGTAATCCTTCAGATCCTGGGCTTCCGACTCAATCTCCCGCAGCCGCCCTTTGACCACATCACCGATGGAAATTAATCCGGTCAACTTTCCTTTTTCCAGTACGGGCAGATGCCGGATCCTCTTTTCAGTCATCAGCACCATCACTTTATCCAAATTCGCGAAGGGATCACAGGTGATCAAATCCGTAGTCATGATATCACGTACCTGCATCTTCCCCAATCCGCCATCCTTTTTCCCCACGGCATGCAAGACATCCCGTTCGGAGATAATCCCGGCCAGTTTCCCGGTTTCCAGAACCAGCAGTGCTCCGATATTATGCTCGTTTAACTGATGAATGGCGTCCAGTAAAGGCGTGTCAGGAGTGGTTGTATACAGGGTAGATTCCTTTTTGCGTAATATATCATTCACTAACATCGGTCCCTCCTTACTCATTTTACCAAGTGTGTTTAACTAAACGCTTGACGAGATAAAGCGATTTGTGCTTTCTATAACATTGTGAGAAACAATTTGTGTGAGTTCGAGGAGAAGGTCAAGGAAATTTTCGGGATATCTTGCCCGCGCCCTC
>DATFLS010000282.1:0-7539 GCA_035267465.1 bacterium | reverse complement strand
GACCATCCCCTATACGCTGTCCAAGAGGGTGACCGGCTTGAACCCGGAGGCGGCCGCGTTCGATGTCGGCTCCGATTTCAAAATCGGGTTGACATCCGCTACAACACTGGATGCCACCATCAATCCCGACTTCGGACAGGTGGAGTCTGATCCCGCGGTGTTGAATCTCACCACCTTCGAAACGATCTACCCCGAAAGGCGTCCCTTTTTCCTGGAGGGGGCAGACATTTTTGATTTCGATTTACCGGGCCGGGATGGAGAGATGTTATATACCCGGCGTATGGGTGGGAAGGTCTCCCCCATTATCGGGGCGTTGAAGTTGACCGGTCACACCGAAAATGATTATGCGTTCGGGGTGCTGGGCGTCGCCACCGGCCAGGAGTTTTCGCCGGGAAGATATTATATGTCCGGCCGGCTGCGCCGCGATTTTTCCGGGACGTCACACCTTGGCGGAATGCTCACCGGCTCTAGTAATGAGACTTCCGGTGAGATCGGGAAACAAAGCCTCACCGGCGGAGCGGACTGGCGAGTTCGGTTCGGAGACGAAATCTATGAGATCCAGGGATTCGGGATCTTTTCGCAGAACCGCACCAGAGATCCCGCATTAGTTGACGGCTGGGATTCGAAAACGGGTTTCGGGGGCAGCCTCGAATTCGGAAAAGAGGTAGGAAATATCACCTATAGCAGCCGGGCTATCTTCTATACGGATCAACTCGATCTGGACGACGTGGGGCAGATCCGACAGAACGATCTGATGGAAGCCCAGTTCGGCGGGAATATCCTGCTGAATAACAATCAACCGTTCGGTCCCTTCCGTCGGGCTGAGATCTTCGGGTTTCTGTCCAATCTCTGGTCCTATTCCACCGGATTGAACCGGGGATTCGGCGGTATCATTTTTACCACCTGGGAACTGAAATCCTACCAGACAATTGAAATCGGCCTTGACCCGGACTATATCGGTGGCTACGACGTGCGGGAGACCCGGGGACTGGGTCCCTACAAAAATCCCGGCGAACTGGGTCTGCGCCTGGGTTTCGACAGCGACACCCGGAGGCGGTACCAGCTGAATACCCGGCTGCAGATCGGCGGCTCCGGGGCCGGAGGCTATCAGATGGAAGGACAACTCGAGGGTCGCTGGGACCTGTCTTCGCGCATCCGGCTGCGGGGAGAATTCGAACACGGCCGGAATTCGAACATCGAGGCCTGGATGGCAAACGAATCCCTCCGGCGGCAGTCAGGAACCTGGTCTATCGGACCCTCCAATGAGGACCCGGCAGACGTGGATCCTTCGCAGTACTGGTCGTTTCAGGGCGCGGGGGAACTGGAAGATATTATGGCCACCTCAGCCGATGGTACTTACTATGTCCCGGTATTCGGCCGCCGGGACACCCGGGAATATAATTTCCAATTGCGCGGGGATGTTGCCATGAATCCGAACCTCTCCCTCCAGCTGTTCAGTCAGCTGTTCGTGGCCCGGGGTCAATATACCGAACCCGGGGTGCTCACCAGTCCGGACCACATCGAGGCGTTTCCGTCTTACCCCAAACGCCAGGACTTCTCGCTGCATAGTTACATTCTCAATGCCGTCATCCGATGGGAATATCACCCCGGATCCACCCTCTACCTGGTCTGGTCCCAGAGCCGGCGGAGCGATCACAACAGCCCCCTGCTTGACCCGAATGCCCCTTCGCCGTACAACGTGAATCTTGGCAACCAGCTATCTGATACCTTTGACATTTATCCTACCAATGTCTTCATGCTGAAAATTGACTATACGGTCCTATGGTAAACATTGTTTCCCCTCTCATTTAACACGTTATTTCGGGCGGAGATACAGAGGTGTGTAAGTCAAAATAGTATGCACCAGGAGGACCAGCATCTGAATCCCGCGCCGGGATTCAGGAGAGGGCTGTTCATCTTCCGGGAATCTTTGTTTACACTCACGGAACCCGTGCCTTCAGCGTGTCAACCTTTCTGACCTGCCGATACGGAGGAATCAGCGCCATTCTCGGCGCACTTGCCGCCTATGGTCTGGATCCGAAATCGGAGGAATTTCCCGGATTGCTTCTCATCGGTGCAGCCGGACAACTGTTCATCCGGACGGAAGTGGAAACACGGTATCGCAGTTATCAACGAGCGAAGCAACAGATCACCGGCAACTCAAATCAGGCCGACATTGATTTCAACATCTTTCCGATATCCGGGAATGGTCTGGGCGCCTCGGTGCAGTTAACTTTCTGATATCCAACCTCTGTGAGCTACCCGTTACCACTGCACATTTTAACACACCAGCGTCATTTTCTGCACATCAGAGAGCAGTAACGCCACTGATCGAATAGCATCCCAGCGAATCCGATGGCAGGACCAGGGTGTTAACGCGCCAGATACCTTCGTGTGAACGCCCGGAAGAGAATGATCTGGCAGGGAAACTCTCACAGATCCCTCCGTTTCGTGCGACTATAAACAGAAGAAGTTCAATCTGAAACTGAGGCAACTAAGAAGTTCTTTCTCGGAGAATAAACACACTCAAATTTGAAACATCTCCCCATTCGTTTTCTCATTTCTGATACTCACTGTTTTGTCGAAAAGAAAAGCGCAGTCTCCTGAACCTTGGTACGCAAAGGTTTTAGACCACATCCGAAATTGGTATAGAATTTGTTAAAGTAAATACTTGAAGAAAATTAAACTAATAACTTGAACACAACGGAGAAATTATTGGAAACGGATCACCAGTACCAACCTCTGCTGACCATTGGAGCAGTTGCCAAAACCTTGCAGGTCAGCGAGCAGATGGTCCGGCTGTATGAGGAAAGCGGGCTGGTCTTGCCGGAACGAACGGGGTCCAACCGCCGGATGTATTCTCTGCATGACCTGGAACGCTTGCAGTGCATCCGGACCTTTATCGATGAACACGGCATGACTCTCAACGGGATCCGCCGGTTGCTCTCGTTTCTCCCGTGCTGGGAGTATCAGGGCGGCCTGGATGCGGACTGTGAGCAATGCGCTGCCTATTATTCTATGGCAGGCCCTTGCTGGAGTCAGGAGCCTGTGGGACCCAAATGCGCAGAGCAGAATTGCCGGGACTGTGAGGTCTATCGGCTACCGGTGAATTGCGACACTCTGAAATCTATTATTTTTCAGCGTGATCCGTTTACCAGGAGAGAATGACAGGTTACAGAATGACGCAATTAATTCCCCTCGATAAATGATCACACAAAATCCTATGGAGAAATGTGGAGGTATGAATGAGTTTGAGCAGAGACCAGAAAACCTTTTTGGAATCGTCGTTTGCAGATCGGGTGAATTTCAATCCCATCGAACGGAAACTGTATGGTCATGACATCGCGGCTATGCCCAATTTGATCAAGCCTCTTGTGGGGGATACCACCCCTGACGGTGTGGTGCAACCCCGCTCCGAAGAGGAGCTGATAGCTCTGGTCCGGTGGGCGGCTGAACACAATATCCCGCTGACTCCCAGAGGAAAAGCCTCCTCCGGTTATGGTGGTGCGATCCCTGTGAAACAGGGCGTGGTCGTGGATTTCTACCGGATGAAGGAGGTGAAATGGCTGGATAAGGAAGCCCGGACGGTCACCGTAGAGCCTGGAATTACCTGGGAGCAGCTGGACGAAGTGATCAAGCCGCAGGGGTTTACGCTCCGGTTGTACCCCACCAGTTATCCCTCGTCTACCGCCGGCGGTTGGCTGGCGCAGGGTGGCGCCGGAATCGGAAGTTATGAATACGGATATTTCAAAGAAAACGTGGTCAGCGCCCGGGTGGTACTGCCGTCCGGGCAGGTCCGGGAATTCTCCGGCAAAGATCTGGACCTGGTCGCCGACGCCGATCATCACCGCCTCAAATAACCCGAGATGCCGGGCCAGCTGGACGTTCGCCTGCGGAGTTGGTGCGTCACTCATCCGGAGTGTCTCTTTCTACCTGGGGGAAGTGCTGAAGTCATAGTAAATTGTGCTGTATGGTTATGATAGTAAAATTTTGCATGGTGTTGTAATAAAATCAGTATTTCTAGAATTGATTGCAAGTTTTAGGGGTTTATACTGCTATGTCAGGCGCTCACAGTACAAAAATCTGCCTGAAATTTTCCTGTGCGTTGCCTTTATCCTGGATTAGTCGTATTATGTAAATAGAGTTTACCCGAGACATTCTCTCATTCAGGAATCAGGCAGAAAATGGCTCGACGATTCATACATACGTCCGGAATGGGTTTCATCAGGGGATCACACGTTTTTATCACGGAACGACAGTCTATTTCCTGATAAGGAATGCGTTTTTCACGATGAACGAATAACCCCCAGGAGCAACGACTTATGAGGCTGGAGACTTTTCGCTATACGGAACGGTTCGGGTCTGTTATTATGCGAGATGTTCAGAAGGTACTCGAGTTAGATTCCGGATGGAACGAAGAGGATGAACTTCATGAAACCTTTGCCGCTCGTAGAGTGGAAGAGCGTAAAATCAAAGCCATCGAAGAAAAAATGGCGATTATCATTCCCACCAGGGATGAAAAACTGCGGCTGTTCGATGGGGTGGTAAGCGGCGTTCCGCATGAATGCACGAAGATCGTTATTTCCAACAGTGAACGCAGGCAATTCGATCGATTCGCGATGGAGCGGGAGACCCTGAAGCAGTATTGTCAATTTACGAAAAACCAGGCATATATCTTACATCAGAAAGACCCCCATATCGGAGAAGCGTTGCAGGCGGCGGGCTATACGGACATTCTTGATGAGAACGGTATCGTGTGTGATGGCAAAGCGGAAGGGATGATACTGGGTATCTTTCTGGCGAAACTCTTCGGGAAAAAGTATATCGGGTTTATCGATGCGGATAATTATTTTCCAGCCACGGTTCTGGAATATATACGGGCATATGCCGCAGCATTAAGTATGGCACGAATGCCGTTTGCGATGGTCCGGATCCTGTGGCATTATAAACCGAAAATTCTCGGAGAAGGTCTGTATTTTAAAAAGTGGGGTCGCGTCTCGCAAATTACGAACAAGTGTATGAACTCGCTGATCTCCTCCAACACCGGATTTGAAACCGATGTGATTAAGACCGGGAATGCCGGTGAACATGCCATGAGCCTCAACCTGGCGGAAGTTATTCCGTATGCCTCGGGATTTGCCATTGAACCCCAGGAGCTGGTGTCTATCTTTGAACATTATGGCGGGGTGCACGCGGTCTCGGCCGGGGAGAAGGCCAGCAGCGGCATCGAAATTTTCCAGATTGAAACCCGAAACCCTCATCTGCATGAGGAGAAGGGCGAAGAACATTTGAATGAGATGGTGCTGGACGGGTTAGGATCCATTTTTCATTCCCCGCTCTGTGGGAAGGAAACCGAGCGGCTTATTCTGGATCAGCTCAGACACCGGAATATTTTAAGCGATGACGAGACGCCACCGGCTTTGAAACTGCTTTCTCCCCCCTCCACCGCAAATTTCGAGAAATTCAGAGAAATCGTTGAAAATCATCTGGAATCTTACAGCCTGCCCTGAGATCGCACACCACCGGTGAAATCCCTTCCCAAGTCACATACCGTGGTATTCACAGACCTGGATGGCACACTCCTCGATCTGCTGAATCAATCGCCTATCCCGGCTTTGCCCGCCCTGTCCCAGCTGCACGAGCAGTCCATCCCGGTGATTTTCTGTTCTGCGAAAACCCGCGCCGAACAGGAAGCCATCCGGGAAGATCTTGGCATTACCGATCCGTTTATTGTAGAGAACGGCGGAGCGATTTTTATACCACGCGCCTATTTCTCTTTTTCGTTTGCATTTCAGAAAACATTAGGGGAGTATCGGGTAATCGAACTCGGGATTCCGTACCATGAAATCCGGAATGTAGTCGACCAGATACGCCGGGATCTCGACGTCAGGTTCGAAGGATTCGGGGATCTCTCTCCTGCTGAAATCGCCGGGAAAACCGGCCTGGATCCGGAATCGGCCCGGCGGGCAGCGGCCCGGGAGTATGACGAAACCCTCTTCCTGCATGAACTCACGCAGAGAGATTGCCAGCAGGTGCTCACAGCCATTGAAGACTCCGGTATGCGCTGGACACACGGTGGGCGGTTTTATCACATCATGGGCGCCAATGACAAAGGCCGGGCGGCCATCCTGCTGACCGAACTCTACGAACGACAATGGAATCAGGTACGTACTGTCGGACTGGGAGATAGTCTGAATGATTCGGAACTCCTGGCGGTGATGGATCTTCCCATCCTGGTGGAAAAACACCAGGGCGGATGGGAAGACATCACCCTGCCGAATGTGCAGAAGGTTCGCGGTCGTGGGCCGGTCGGGTGGCAGCGAGCAATTGAACAGTATGTATTACATTAGCCCCTCCGGCTCACAAAAGGAAAACGGAATCACTCCACAGCGTAGCTCTCCGCCCGCCGCCGGTTTCGCTGGAGGAGAATCATATCTGTGCTATAAATAATGAGCGCAGACCAGACCAGGACAAATCCTATCAGGCGCACGGTATCGAACGGCTCCTTATAGACAAACACTCCTAACAGAAATTGGAGGGTCGGGGCAGTGTACTGCAGAATTCCGATAGTGGAGAGCATCACTCGCTGGGCCCCGTACGCAAATAACAACAGAGGAAGTGCGGTGGCCACGCCGGTGAAAGCCAGCAGCAGATTAATGGAAAGCCGGGCATGACCGAAGTGGGCAACACCGGCGCTTTCGAAGTAAATGAGAAAGCCCAGTGCCGGGAGGAAAAGGAACATCATTTCCAGCGACAATCCGCTGAGTGATCCCAGAGGAGCAGTTTTTCGCAGGAGTCCGTACAAGGCAAAGGTGATGGCCAGGGTCAGGGAGATCCAGGGAAGCTGACCGTATTGAATGGTGAGATACAGCACTCCCAGACCCGCAATTCCGATGGCCACCCATTGCCACCGGCGGGGACGCTCTCTGAGAATAAACACTCCTAACAGCACGTTCAGCAGCGGATTGATGAAATAACCCAGGCTTGCCTCCACCACATGATTCGAATTGACCGCATAGATATAGGTGAACCAGTTGATCGCGAGCAGGAGGGCACTGCCGGTGAACGAAATCAGTACTCGCCGGTCTCGCCATATCTTGGTAAACCATTGCCACTGGTTTCGTAAGCTGAGCAGCACAATGAGAAACAAGAGTGACCAGATCATCCGATGGAAAAGGATTTCAATGGCCGGCACAGTCTGGATCAGTTTCCAGTAAACGGGTAGTACGCCCCATAATCCATACGCACCAATGGCTGCCAGCGTGCCTCTATTCATCTCCGTTTCCTGACTTCTCCGGCCGGGTGTCCCCGAGGTTTAGCCCGCAATAACAAAATGGACAGTAAGCAATTTCCCCGGTAACTCAAAATGGTTATTCAGGGGAAATATTTATAGAAGAAGAGCGGCACATCCCAGGTGGATCTCTTTGATAGGTACTTGTGAAGTAAAAGGAGGTAACTGAAGAAAAGTAACAACGCCCCGCCAACGCATCCGGGACGGGGCGCTAACTTTCTCCTATACGATGTGGAACGGATATCCTC
>DATFLS010000281.1:0-2064 GCA_035267465.1 bacterium | reverse complement strand
AGAGAGATTGCGCCGGCGAAGTCCAACGGATTTCATATTCAGCCCTCCGTGAAGGGCGAGAGTATGTCCACTTTCGTCTCACCCGATATGGCGGTTTGCGACGACTGTGCGGCCGAGCTGGACACTCCCGGGGATCGACGGTACCTCTATCCCTTCATCAATTGTACGAATTGTGGTCCCCGGTACAGCATTATTTCGTCCATTCCATACGACAGGCCCAACACCTCTATGCACATATTCGAAATGTGCCCCGAGTGTCAGGCGGAATATGACGATCCCGCTGATCGACGGTTCCACGCCCAACCGAATGCCTGTCCCGCCTGCGGTCCGTCGGTGACGCTCTGTACTCCGGCAGGAGAGCCACTGCAAAAGGATGAATATGCCGTAGTGCTTACCAATAAACTGCTCAAGCAGGGGCACATCGTGGCAATAAAAGGCCTGGGCGGGTTCCATCTTGCCTGTAATGCTCACAGCCGGCAGGCGGTGGAGCGCCTGCGCCAGCGAAAAAATCGCGAGGAAAAGCCGCTGGCAGTGATGGTGAAAAACCTGGTGATTGCGGAAAAATATGTGGTTCTCAGCGATCGTGAAAAGCAGTTGTTAACCTCCCAACAGGCGCCGATTGTCCTGGCGGAGAAACGCCCTGACTCCGAAATGAACGATCAAATTGCCCCGGGCAATCCCCGGCTGGGGATCATGCTGCCCTATACCCCGCTCCATAAACTCCTGTTTCACAGTACCACAGATATGCTGGTAATGACCAGCGGGAACTACACAGACGAACCTATTTGCATAGATAATGACGATGCGCAGGAGCGGCTCAGAGATATTACCGATTATATGTTGGTGCATAACCGGGCGATCCTCCAGCGGGTCGATGATTCTGTGGCAATCGTCTTGCGCAATACGCCACGCATTATCCGCCGCAGCCGGGGGTATGTGCCCCGGCCGGTAAAACTGTTGCAGCGTACAGAGCCCATCCTTGCCGTAGGGGGTGAGTTAAAAAACACGCTTGGGTATTCCAAAGATGATGCCGCCTTTCTCAGCCAGCACATCGGGGACCTCACCAACGTACGGGCGATGGATTTTTTCCACCATACCCGCGATCACCTGAAATCTATTCTTGAAATCGATCCCGCAATAATCGCCTGTGATTTGCATCCCGGATATCTCTCCACCCAGTGGGCAACGGAGCAGACCAATCGCACCTTGTTGGGGGTGCAGCATCACCACGCCCATCTGGCCAGTGTCATGGTTGAGCACCGGCTCACGGATCCGGTGATTGGCATCATCATGGACGGCACGGGATATGGAATAGATGGCACTATTTGGGGAGGCGAGGTCCTGGTGGGGGATTACAGTGGATTCCGGAGATTCGCGCATTTCGAAAATACCCCGCTTCCCGGCGGCGATAAGGCAATCAAAGAGCCGTGGCGAATGGGAGTGTCTTACCTTTTGCATACCTTTGGCGAAGAATACCGGCGACATGTCCCCTCCGAATGGAGGAAGTATCCGGTCAGGCAGATTGCAGAGATGATTGAGAAGAACATTAATTCCCCGCTCACCTCCAGCTGTGGCCGGCTGTTCGATGGGATCGCCGCCCTTTGCGGCGGACGCACCCATATTACCTACGAAGCGCAGGCGGCCATCGAATTCCAGCATCAGATGCAGACATCCACCGCTCGTCCGCTTACCTATGAGATTTCCAAGGTGAATGAGCACTATGAAGTTTTGATTCCGCCAATCATCAGGGAGGTTGTACAATTGCTGGAGACGGGCGATGGACTTCCCGAAATCAGTTTCCGGTTTCATCAGATGCTGGTAAACCTATTCCTGGATCTGGCCGTGCGGGCGCGCACCGAAACGGGACTTACGCACGTTGCGCTGAGTGGCGGAGTGTTCCAGAATACCTATCTGTTCGAACAGGTCGCGGAACAACTGGAAAACCATGGGTTCGATGTGTTCACGCATGCCCGGGTGCCCACCAATGACGGAGGGATATCTCTGGGACAGCTGGCCGTGGCACAGGCGCTGATCCTGGCGGGGAAACAACAAGCAGTCTATCAC
>DATFLS010000280.1:0-4397 GCA_035267465.1 bacterium | reverse complement strand
ACCCCGTGCCGATGACCGTAATCGCACAGCTTTTTCATCCCCGGGAGAAAGATTTGACGGATACTGTTGGGAGAAATCATGGGACCGTGGTTGCTGGCGAAATCCCCCTGGGGCATGATAGCATGTACTCCTTCCCCGATGAACACTTTCGCCATCGCGATCGCCAGCTCAGTATAGAGATCGAAGGCCAGCCGGGTCAGTTCCGGCTGGGTATGGATCGGGATCAGGTATTCATCCATCCGGATGCCGTAAAACAGGGAGAGCGACTCCAGCTCGGAAAAGAACAACGGCTCCGGACTGCCCACGGCTTCTTCGAATCCCCGGGCGAAGATGAATTTTTCGTCCCCCCATGTGTCAACGATGTGGCGAATCAGATCCAGCCGGGATTCGTCTGTCAACGAAAGTTCATATCCGTCCTGTTTGTGTCCGGCCACGGTGAATCCGCAGGCCGGGACGATGTTCTCTTCAAAATGTGCCCGCAGATCATCCTCCGATTCAAACGATCGGGAGGGTTCTTTGATGGGAAGGAGCGCGTCATTTCCGGCCGAATATCGCCAGACCCGGCCGCTCTGTTCTTCCCAGGTCTCCTCGTCGACCTGAGTGACTTCCCTGGGCTCCAGGTCGGATGAAGGCACCAGATGGACCGGCACCAGATCGTGCCCGAGTGCTTCGATGAAATCCACCAGATCCTGTTTGAAACTGTCTACGACCTCATCCCGTTTCCCAGCCCACAAGGCTTTGGTGGTCCGGGCTTTGGCCCGCCAGAAGGTGTCGTGCCCAATGGTCTGCCGGACAATATCATGGTCCACCCCCCATTCCCCCACCGGCACCCGATCCGGCTCTTCCCGATTGAGTGTAGTGATGACACGGGTTTTCGAATTCATAATTTTCTTCCTGAATCTAAGTATTCCTGCCTGAAATTTCTGTATTCCAACCGTGAGTCTGACTGAATGGTTTCAATTATTCTTTTCTGTTCATATTGTGAAGCTATCACTCATAGTTCACCATCAGTTATTCCCGTTGTCTATTCATTCTTAATCTTTTCAGTTATTTCGTGGTAATTCGTGTGAATTCGTGGTTTCAATAGTACTCTCAGCCGTGTTTATTTGTAAAGGGCATATAAGCATTTAATTCACGGTATCTGAAGATTCGCGATAAAATAGGTGAATCCCAGGATGACACCAATGCCGCCGATGCAGGCCAGGAATCCCAGCAGAGTGATTCGGTCCGGTTTTCTGAATTCCCAGTTGCTTCCCGGGAAA
The DNA here is from genome assembly GCA_035267465.1 of bacterium. Classification (GTDB taxonomy): domain Bacteria; phylum Fidelibacterota; class JAANXI01; order JAANXI01; family JAANXI01; genus DATFLS01. The sequence goes on along the minus strand of DATFLS010000280.1, from coordinate 3,135 downwards.
AACTTCCTGTGCTCAAACCGGCGGGGATTCCGGTACGACTTCTCCACTTCCTTCCGATCGACTTCCGGATCCGGTTGCACCGGGGTGTGAAACCGGGCAAAGAACCGGGCAACTTTCTCGGATGAAGGCGGCCTGGTGAACGGACTGATCAGCAGCAGAAGCAGGAACGGTCCGATGACATCCATGAAAAACGAGAGCGTCATCAGGGACGGCCGGGAATATGCACTCAGGTCCACCCCGATCACATGCAGTACCAGCAGATTCGGATCGATGGGTCCGACACCCCTTCTGTGTGTACCGGATTCATCCTGTACCTCGATAATGTCCTCAAACAACACCGGCGCCGGCTCCAGCTCCCTGGTGACGGTAATGCTCTCGCCCACCTGGTCCGCCCGGCCCGCTTCCACATCCTGTCGGGTGGCGCCGGTTTCCACCTGGATCTGACGGGGCCGGGTAAATAGTAACAGATCCTGATTATCCTCGATGTTGGTCAACCCCGGAAGGAGAACCGGGAGAAATACGATCATCAGGGCGGAGTACACCACCGCCACTCCGGCCGCCGCTCTGGTAATTCGCCTCCAGAAGATACTCAGCCAGAAGGCGGCGCCGAAGATCACCGGGATCTGCCAGTAATATTGCAGCAGATCCAGGATATTGTTGAAATAAAGGGAGAGCAATACCGCGCCAATGATGATAACCACCGAGACCACCCGTCCCACATATACATAATGGCGATCGCCTTTGTTCGGAATCAGCGGCTTATACAGATTTCTGGTGAACAGCGCGGATCCGGAGAGCATAAAGACGTCCGCACTGGACATGGACGCGGCTATCAGCGCCGCGATCATTAATCCAACCAGTCCGGGAGCCAGCAGCTGCTGGGTGGCATAGCCCCAGACCAGATCGGGATCTTCAATCGCTTCGCTGAATAAAGCGAATGCCAGAATTCCGGTCAAACCCCAGACGGCGGTGCTGAACCGTTTCATAAAATTCCCCACCACCAGCCCTATCCGGGCGGAGAGCACATCCTTTGCGCCGCCACCGCCAACCGCCACGATGTGCGGCTGCACCACGATCCCTGTGAGGTTAATGGCGACCAGCGCAACCACATAGTACCAGGTGTACTCGCTGGTCTCCACCGATCCCAGCAGTTGAAACATATGCGCCGGCACCGCCTCATGCAGACCGGAAAACCAGCCCACGGCCGAAAGTGCGCTTGGCAGCAGCAGAAAGGTCATTACCACTATGAGTATCCCCTGGAGTGTATCGGTCCAGGCGGCCGCGGCCAATCCGCCGAGGACTCCGTAAATAATCACGATGAGTCCGATCACCGGCACCGCCTGTCTGGAGGTGATGAAGGAATAATTCTGCCGAATCTGTCCCTGCTCGGCTTTCCGTGCGAGCTCGTCCAGTCGCTGCTGCTCGGTTGGAGTCAGCGACTCTTCCCGCCGGGACAGCCGCTCGAACTCTTCATACTGCCGGACACGCTGTCGTTCACTCACGGTGCACGCGGACTCGGACTTGATGGTCACACTCTCGATCGTTTTGCCGATGGCGGTGAAACCGATGGCCGCGTATGTCATCAGCCACAGCAAACCCACCAGCACATACCCCATGGCCAGTCCCCGGCTCCGGAACCGTTCTTCGAAGTAATCGCCGATGGTGACCACACGGAGACGCCGGTACCAGGGAGCGATAATCCAGTAAAAGGGCGTGACGAACAGCCAGAGCAGCATAGACCAGACGCCCGACATCCCACTCCGGTACGTTTCTCTGGAAGCCACCACTGCGGTATCCGAATTCGTCCCTGCGCCGAAAGCAAGAAAAATCGAGACCAGCTTACCAAAGGTACGTCCACCCAGAAAGAACCCTTCCTCGCCCTCCTTCATGACCCGGTTGGCAATCCATCCAATGAGAATAATGATTCCAAAGAAGATGCCAATGACAATGATATCCAGATAATGCAATCCGAACATATATTGAGGATCTCCCGCAGCTACCGGTTTGTTCCCATATACACTGCTTCTCCCGGCACGTCCTGTCCATGCTCCGTCACAGTCTCGATCTGACTAAAATCATTTCCCTGTATGCTGATCTGCCGGGTCCGTTCTCCATCCAGCCGGAGAAAAGTGGTTTCGGATCGCGCCGGCCTGTTCCCGGTGATGAATGCCTCCCGCACCTGCCTTAACCAGACAACAGCCTGTGCCTCACGGTTGATCTCAGCGTCGAAGCCGTCAACCCGGAGTCCTTCCACATCCTCGCAAATCAGGGCCGGCCGCTTGTCTTCATTGACATAACCAATCTCCACATGATGGAAATTGAGATTCCGGGCATGCCGGCAGTAGAATCCGTACGCTGGCAGTGTGCCGAACATTCCGGCGCTGGGATAGTGCTCCGGCAGCTCGGGAACGGTCCGTTCGGCGTCTTCAGTGGTTCCACCGCCTTCGAACAATATGCGGATATTCTCCAGGGTGATATTCTCCACCGGATGGTCCGGCAGGCCAGTGATGGAACAGCCGGTCTCACTGACATCTCTGGCCTGGATATTGGAGATATAGACGTTTCTCAAAGATCCTATCCCCGGCCGTCGAGCGCTCTCGGGAATGGTGTAATCGTGGCTGGTGCCCACGGACTGATAGGGCCGGGCCCGGTTCCCCAGCCTGATGAATATGCTGACACTCACCCGGTTCATGATGATATTGGAAATGGAGACCCGATCAAACACGGCGCCGTCCACTTCCTCCAGGGCCAGACCGTGATCGGAATCGTAGATAGTACTGTTAGAGAATACAATATTCTCGAATCCGCCGTTGGATTCCGTGCCCAGCTTGAAGGCGTTGGTGGCCGAACTCAGCACGCAATTCGTAACGGTCACGTCCCGGCACTTCCGGTCGGAGGTGGCCTTCAGCACGATAGCGTCATCCCCGCTGTTGATCTCGCAGTTCGCGATCCGCACCTTGTGGCAGCAGTCGATATCGAGGCCGTCATTGTTGACATGCAGCCGCCGGCTGTGAACGGTAATACCGTCGATATTCACGTTATCACAGGCCAGGTAATGCTGCACCCACATGGGGGAATTCCGGATGGTCACGTCCCGGACGGTGACATTGGTGCACTCGATAATGCGGATCATGT
>DATFLS010000279.1:0-8704 GCA_035267465.1 bacterium | reverse complement strand
TTTATCCTTCTGATTCGTTTTTACCAGTCGTTCCTGTCTCCTCTGTTTCCTTCTGCCTGCCGATTCTATCCCACCTGCTCCCAATATACCATTGAAGCCCTGCGCACCCATTCGTTTTTCAAGGCTCTTGTACTGGGGCTGAAGCGGATCGGGAAATGCCATCCCTGGCATGCCGGCGGTTATGATCCGGTTCCAAAACCTGAAGACTCTGGGATAAAACATGGATAATATGGATAGCAAGACCGTCATCGCTTATATCTTAATTTTAGTAATTATATTTCTCACCCCTTTCTATTATAATTATTTCTTTGAATCCCCTGAGCCCCCGCCGGCGGATACCGTCTCCGTTGCGCAGGATACGGTAGCGCCACAACCAACTCAGGACACTCTAACCAGACCTCAGCAGGAACTAACCGAACCGGCACTTCAGGCACAAGAGCCTCGGGAGGAAGAGCTCTCTGTTGCGCCGGAACGCATTGATACTCTTATCGTCGAAACTTCCAGGTTCTGGATCGGGCTGACCAATATCGGAGGCGGAACTATCTATTCAGTCAAACTCAAGAACTATCATGGTCCTGACGGGTCCCCCTACGTTGAACTGATTCCCTCCTATGCGCGCCATGTATTGGGGTTCTCGACCACGGGGTTTGAAGGGCAGACCGTCGATTATCAGAATCAACCGTTCCGCATCATTAATTTGAATGAGTTCAATTCTTCTGATACAGTGCAGATATCTCAACCAACTCCCGTTAAGTTCGAATACACCACCTCCGAAGGTGGCACGCTCACACGCACGCTCACATTCTTTCCCGATCGCTATCATATCGGCCTCACTGTGACCCTGCACCAATTCCAAGATATTATCGCCAATCGACAGTATGAACTCTTCTGGAACAGCGGTATGGCCATCACGGAGGGCAACGCAACCGACGATCTGAATTACAGTAAGGCCTACAGTTTACTCGGTGATGATCTGGTGGATATTGATGCGTCCAAAGCCAAACCCGGCAACCCTGCCACCGAATCATTTGAAGGGACCACCAGATGGGTGGCAGTCAGGAACAAATATTTCACGTCCATCATCACTCCGGTCTCCCGAAATGCCATTGGCATGCATCTCAGCGGCACCCTGCTGAGCCGGGAAGACTATGACCTGAAACGCTACAACGCAAACCTGATTATGCCATATCAAGAGACGGCGGTACAGCAGGACTCTTTCTTCGTCTATATTGGTCCCCTGGATTACGATGTGCTGACAGACTACAGCCGGCACTTTGAACGAATGATGAATTTCGGGTGGACCATCATTCGCCCCATCAGCAAAGCGGTTCTATGGGCCTTCACCACGATGCATAATTACATTCCCAATTATGGCCTGGTGCTCATTCTGTTCGGGGTGGTCGTAAAAATCCTGGTGTTTCCCCTGACCAAGAAGAGTTACGTCTCCATGAAGTCCATGCAGACGCTGCAACCGAAAATCCAGGAACTCCGTGACAAGTACAAAGACGATTCCCAGAAGATGAACCAGGAGATGATGAAACTCTACAAAGAGCACGGTGTGAATCCTATGGGCGGATGTTTGCCAATGCTGCTGCAGATGCCCCTGCTGTATGCACTGTTCATTGTCTTCCGGTCCACAATTGAGCTCCGGGGGGCTGAGTTTATTCTCTGGATAAAAGATCTGTCGCAACCCGATACGGTGTTCACACTTCCGTTCTCACTCCCGTTATATGGGGCGCAGGTCAATATTCTCCCTCTGATTATGGCCGTGACCATGATTCTTCAGCAACGCGTTTCAGCGACCGGCACCGGGAGTCAGCAACAGAAGATGATGATGTGGTTTATGCCCATTTTATTTCTCCTGATCTTCAATAATTTTCCTTCGGGGCTGAATTTGTATTATGCACTCTTTAATATCATGACCATCATTCAGCAAAAGTGGTTCATTGATATTCCCACTGGAACTGCACAAGAATAGCTGGGTTAGTAATACGAAGATAACGGGAGTAAATTTTAACATATCACAATAGGTGACCGCACATGTCATCTAATTATATTCAGGAAAATCCAATTGCCGCGATCGCAACCCCTCATGGTATAGGCGGACTCGCTGTGGTGCGTCTATCCGGTGCAGAAACCCTTGATATAGTAACAAAATGTATTACATATTCCGGGAATCTACTCCCACATCATGCCACATACACCTACTTTCAGGATCCCCGATCCGGAGAAACCCTTGATGAAGTGGTGGCAACCTATTTTCAGGCGCCGAAATCTTATACAGGTGAGGACGTCGTCGAAATCTCCTGTCACGGTGGGTATTTCGTTGCAGAATCGATTTTAGGGACATTATTGGAACACGGCGCCAGAATGAGCGAACCGGGGGAATTTACCAAGCGTGCATTTCTGAACGGCCGCATCGATTTAACCCAGGCGGAGGCGGTGGCCGATCTTATCCACGCCCAAACATCTACCAGTCACCGGCTGGCCATTCGCCAGCTCCAGGGGCAACTCAAAGAAAAAGCTTCTGCAATTCGCCAACAGCTGATTGACGCTGTCTCCCTGCTGGAATTGGAACTGGACTTTTCAGAAGATGAGATCTCCCACACCCCCTACGAGGAAATAGAACAGACTCTAAAAGACATCTCCACGGCATGTGAACAACTTGTGGATAGTTATCAGAACGGTCAGCTCTACCGCAACGGAATTCTCACAGCGATCGTGGGGAGACCGAACGCCGGGAAGTCCAGTATTTTAAATGCTTTATTACAGGAAGAACGGGCGCTTGTATCCGATATTCCCGGCACCACCCGGGATACGCTGGAGGAATCAATATCCCACGACGGCGTAGAGATCCGGCTTGTGGATACTGCCGGTCTCAGGGATTCCGAGGACGTGGTGGAATCGCTGGGCATTTCCCGGGCACAACAAATCATCGAACGGGCGGATGTCATCTTGCATGTCCGGGATGTCGCCAACTTGCAGGAGGCTGAAAGTACATTGCAGATTAACGGTACCCCGGTGATTACACTGTACAATAAAATCGATTTGCTCACCGGGGAGGAACGCGCCCGGTACCGGGATCTCTCAACGAACAATGCGATCTCAACTTCCGCCACTGAAATGATCGGTATATCCGATATCGGCCATCGGGTGCTGCAGGAGGTTTTTAAGAACAAGCAGTCCCAGGAATCCTCTGATACACCGACCATTACAAATCAGCGTCACCGGGATGCACTGCGCAATACCCTTGAATCTATTGACAGAGCAATTCAAAGCACAAAGCAGCGGTATTCCTCGGAATTTATCGTGGTTGACCTCAGAGCAGCAATGGATTCTCTGGGATTATTGTCCGGGGACACTACCACAGACGATATCCTGAACAATATTTTCTCCAAGTTCTGTATAGGGAAATAACTAACTCCGGAGGATGAAGATACCAATGGTTTCACATGAAACATCTTCTTCGTCCAGACAATTCGATATCATTGTGGTCGGCGCCGGTCACGCCGGGGCGGAAGCCGCACTGGCATCAGCCCGGAAAGGGTTTCGTACCCTGCTAATCACACTCAATCTGGATGCTATTGCCCGAATGTCCTGCAACCCGGCTATCGGCGGTCTCGCCAAAGGACACATGGTTCGGGAGATCGATGCCCTGGGGGGCGAGATGGCCAGGGTTATAGATGAAACCGGACTTCAGTTCAAGATGTTAAATAAATCCAAGGGTCAGGCTGTCTGGTCACCCCGGGCGCAGGCGGACAAGATCACCTATCCGGCCGCCATAACCCGCTGGCTGATTCAAGAGAACAATATCTATTTATTACAGGATGAGGGAATTGCACTGGAGGTTTCCGGTGACCGGGTCAGGGCAGTGGTCACCCGGAACCACGGATCCATAGCGTGCCGGGCAGCGATATTAACCTGCGGTACTTTCATGAACGGCCTGATCCACATCGGCCTCCGTCAGATCCGGGCCGGACGATTAAATGAACGCCGATCCGCCGGTATGACCGAGTACCTGGACAGTCTGGGTTTTGAGCACGACCGTTTGAAGACGGGCACTCCACCGCGCCTGGTGCGAGACTCCATCGATTTTCGCCGGACATCCCTGGAAACCGGGGATGAGCATCCGGTCCCTTTTTCGTATCGCACCACTCACTTTGACCCGGATGATGTGCCATGCCACTCCACACGTACCATACCCGAAACGCATCGAATCATCCGGGAGGGGCTTGACCGGTCACCAATGTACACCGGCGTGATCGAAGGAGTCGGGCCCCGGTATTGTCCCTCCGTGGAAGACAAGGTGGTGCGGTTCGAACACCGGGACAGCCATCATATTTTTCTGGAACCGGAGTGGAGAGACGCCCCGGAAATCTATGTGAACGGCTTTGCAACCAGCCTTCCCGAAGATATTCAACAGCGGGCCGTTCACACCATCCCCGGTTTGGAGCACGCAGAATTCCTGCGGCCCGGATATGCTATCGAATATGACTTCTTTCCGCCCTCCCAGTTGAAACCATCTCTGGAGACTCAACGCGTACACGGGTTATTCTTCGCCGGGCAGATCAACGGTACCTCCGGCTACGAGGAAGCGGCAGCCCAGGGATTACTGGCGGGCATCAACGCCGCGCAGTGGCTGCTTGACGAAGAGCCGATCATTCTCGACCGGTCTGAAGCCTATGTCGGCGTCCTCATCGACGATCTGGTAACCAAGGACACCCTGGAGCCATATCGTATGTTCACCTCCCGGGCAGAATATCGGTTACTACTGCGCCATGATAATGCGGACTTCCGATTAATGAAATACGGCCGGCAGGTCGGACTGATCCCTGAGGAGGTCTACCGCCACTCCCGTGAGCGGCGTGATGCCATCGACCATGGGATTGAAATTCTGAAACAAACTAGTGTAGCCCCCGAGGAGGTCAACAGCAACCTTGCATCAGCCGGTACCAAACCCATTGATCAGAAATTACCCGCCATCCGGTTGCTTCGCCGTCCGGAGGCTACCTTCCAGACCGTGCCCCGGCTCCAGGAACTCATTGAGCACCATCTCCATCCCTCCGTGAATCTGAATGATGTGCTGGATCAGATTCACATCGAGGTGAAATACGAGGGCTACATTCAGCGCCAGCAGGAGCAGGTGGAAAAATTCCGGAAGCAGGAAAGTAAACGCATCCCGGAAGATTTCGATTATACGGGAATCGACGCCCTCGCAACTGAAGCCCGGGAGAAGTTGCGGAAAATTCGCCCCCATTCTCTGGGGCAGGCTTCCCGGATCCAGGGAGTTTCACCAGCCGATATATCCATTCTCTCCGTCCATCTGAAACGGTCCGCATCCGCCGCATGATGTTTCACGTGAAACATGCCTGATCCCATTCAGAAAATCCGGACTGCTATTCGCAAGAGTTCGGGGTATGCGGCCCTTCGAACGAGTATAGACAGACACCTCCATATCTCCGGAATCCAGGGATCACTGGCCGCTTTTCTGTTTGGCGAACTGTACACAGAATGCCAGCGCCCCCTGCTGCTCATCACAGCAGATCGCGGAAATGCGGAATACTTACGGGATGATCTCTCGGTGCTGTATGGAGAGCAGCGGGTCGGGTACTTTCCACACGGCGAACATCATGCCGGCGGCCATTATTTTCGTGCAACCGCTGACGAATTCCGGGTGGATGCCCTGGAAAAGATGCTGAGCCAGAACCCGCCTATGCTGGTGGCGGAACGGGACGCCCTAGATGAACCGATCATGCCGCGTCAGGCCTTTGAACAGCAAATTCTCACTTTACAGCGGGGCGCTTCCTGCGACTTTGAGGGAATCATACGCCAGCTGCTTAATTCCGGTTATTCCAGGGAATCCGCGGTGGTACAGCCGCTGGAGATCAGCGTACGGGGCGGGATTCTGGACGTGTTCCCCCTCGGGGTGGAAAATCCGATTCGCCTGGAGTTTTTCGGAGATGAACTGGAATCCATCCGCACGTTCAGCATTTCGTCCCAGCGATCACTGCAGAAACTCGAGCGTGTCCAGGTCCCCCCGGCCCTCACCACACATGAGCCAACAGATCACGGAGAAACCTTCCTCTGGGATTATTTGCCCAAAGAGACCATCATCGTGTGGCATTATTACGACGAGATATTCTCCGAGAATGACCCCGGGGAAAGTCCTCCCGATTCAGCTGGAAAACAGGCTTTCCCATCGCAAGCGCAGACCCGGTTCACTCAAATTTACAGTTTTCTGGTACCATCCGTCTCACATAAGATCGATATCAACTTCCGATCCACCTCGCAGTCCAATCTCCGCGGCGACCTCGAAATCTTTCGGGCCGAACTGACAGAACAACTTACAGAAGGCTACGAAGCATTTATCTGCTGTGAAAATGCCGAACAGGTGTTTCGTTTGAAAAACGTCCTCGACCCTCATCCAAATCAGCATATCTTCTCGCAGGAACTATCTCTGGGATTTGTTTATCCCGAGGCCGGATTGATGGTGTATACTGATCATCAAATCTACAGCCGGTATAAACGGAGACAGACCTTCAAGAAATTCGCACACGAGGAGATTCCGCAGACCGTCGATCATCTTTCGCTGGGAGATTATCTGGTGCATCAGGATTACGGGATCGGGATCTTTCGCGGACTGCAAAAAGTCCGGCAGCGTGCTGGAGAGTACGAATGTATCGTCATTGAATACCAGGACGGGGATAAAGTCTACGTACCGTTGCAGAAATTTCATCGGGTGCAGAAATACCAGGGGACCGAAGGGACCACCCCCCGGGTGCACAAGCTCGGGAGCAACAGGTGGGAACGAACCAAACAGAAATCAAAACAAGCCGCAGAAGAAGTGGCCGAAGATCTTGTCGAACTCTACGGCAGCCGCCACACCATCGAAGGACACCAGTTCAGCAATGACACCGAGTACCAATTACAAATGGAATCGGCATTTCTCTATGAGGAAACCGAGGATCAAATTCAGACAACGGGAGAAGTCAAGGAGGATATGGAGTCGCCCTTTCCCATGGATCGCCTGCTCATCGGCGATGTGGGATTCGGCAAAACCGAGGTGGCGCTGCGGGCGGCTTTTAAATCTGTGATGGATAGTAAGCAGGTTGCGGTGCTGGTGCCGACCACAATCCTCTCCGAACAGCACTACGAAACATTCTCCCAGCGATTGGAACGGTTTCCGATTCGGGTGGCTGCATTATCACGGTTTCGTACATACAGTGAACAAACGGCGATCCTGGAAGCGCTGGAAGCCGGTGAACTCGATGTCATCATTGGAACACATCGCTTGTTGTCCCGGGATGTGGAGTTTCACGACCTGGGCCTGGTGATTGTGGATGAGGAGCATCGGTTCGGAGTCAAGCATAAAGAGAAACTCAAGCAAATGACCGAACGAGTGGACGTCCTTTCCATGACCGCGACCCCGATCCCCCGAACACTGCAACTTTCGCTCTCAGGAGCCCGGGATCTCTCCAGGATTGAGACTCCACCCAAGGAACGTCTCCCCATCTACACCGAAATCGTTCATCTGGATGATGGGTTCCTTACCCAGGTGATCATGCGGGAAATGAACCGCGGCGGACAGGTATACTTTGTCCACAACCGCATCCAAACGATCTCGTCGATTCATAAGCGCCTGACCACTATTTTGCCAGACCTGAAATTTGCGGTCGCCCATGGCCGGATGAAATCCGACCATCTGGAACAGGTAATGTATGACTTTCTGCATCGCAAGTATGATGTGCTGATTTCCACGGCCATTATCGAATCCGGCATTGATATCCCGAATGTGAATACCATTATCATCAACCGCGCCGATCAGATGGGGCTGGCACAGCTCTATCAGCTCCGGGGCCGGGTAGGCCGGGCGAACCGTCGTGCATACGCCTACTTGTTGGTGCCATCCACTGAGAACATGACCCATGAGGCACGCAGCCGACTGCAGACGCTGGAGAGTTTTACGCACCTGGGTGCCGGGTTTCAGATCGCCATGAAAGATCTGGCCATGCGTGGCGCCGGGAATCTGCTGGGAGTAAAACAAAGCGGATTCATTAACTCGGTGGGGTTCGACCTCTATATCGATATGATTAACAAATCCGTTCAGGAAAAACAACTGGAACACGGTCTGAAAACAATCCCTGCCAGGGAAACGGTGGACGCCGAAGTGAATACTGCATTCGACACTTATATCCCTGGGGACTACGTCGATGACCCGGACCAGCGGATCGACCTGTACCGTCGGCTCAGCGGGGCGACTTCATTGGAAACTATTGATGATCTCGCCATGGAAATCGAAGATCGGTTCGGTTCGTTGCCCTCACAAACAACGAACCTTCTCGATTCTATGCGCATTAAAGTACTGTGCAATGAACTCGGTATCACCAGATTATCCGTGGGACGGGAGCGGGTGAAGGGTCAGTTCATACCTGACGAAAAAATGCACGGCCTGATTAATTACGAAGAGATCGTGCCGACTATGCTCGAACTGTCCAGAGATCGATTCATTCCGAAATTCATCCCGGATGAACAACTTCAGTTCCAATTGAAATTTCAGAGTGGCCGAAATCAGTTAGCACTGCTTAAATACTACTTGATGCAGCTATTGGACTCCGTTAAATTCACCAATTCTCAATAGAATAAATAATGATCTATAGAAGAAAAGGTGGTTCGAAACCATGATCCGGTCCCTACGCATTTTGTT
>DATFLS010000278.1:0-4272 GCA_035267465.1 bacterium | reverse complement strand
AGGTATCTGCGAAGATGCACCGAAAGTTCCACACGGCCGGTTGTGTCCATTCCCACACAAGGTGTATCCCATATTATACAGACAGGATTGAGCAGGGAGGCGGCTGCATACTTTCAATCAGCATGTGCTTGCCGGGTTAATTCCCTCCAACTGTTCTTATGGTTCATATCGATTTCTCATCAGTCACTTTGCGTCATCACAGGAATTCGGTTATTGCCAGGGGACGGGAGTCTGATAATGCAGCGCTTATCGGCTTTTCATTCCTGTTTTCTCTATTATCGTCAGTTTCGAAAATTTATTCAGAGGCTATTTTTACTGGGTATTATTGAAACTGGAGATAGCCTTGTTGCTGCAGAGAATAATGTGTTATCAGAGATGATATCACTGGCCAGAGGTGCTGACGTCACGCATCAAATGGAGATTTATATCTTGCCTTACCTGAGGGATAGTGGTAATATCCTTCGATTTCTCAGTCAGGACGCTATCGGTTGTATCAGTATATGTCCCATGATCAGAGCGAAGGGCTGTTTATGAAACCCAGGGTTATTATACATAATGCGGTGAGCCTCGACGGTCGCATCGATTGGTTTGAGCCGGATATTGTGCTCTATTACGATATGACATCCCACTGGAAAGAGGATGCCACCCTGGCAGGTGTGGACACCCTGTTAGCCGTCCCGGAAGACATGGAGCAGGAAGATCTGCCGGATTCCTTCTCTCCAAAGATCAACCAGGAGGATACCCGTCCTTTCTTGGTGGTTCCGGACAGCCGAGGCCGGATGACGAATTGGGACTACTGGCAGCAGCTGTCTTACTGGAAGACGAGTATTGTTCTCTGTTCCAGGCGCACACCCAACCGCTACCTGAAACAACTGGAGAGTCATCACATCCGTTATCTGGTGGCTGGTAAAGACCATGTCGATTTCTACGAAGCACTTCACCGTTTAAACACCGAATTCGGCATCACCACCATACGGGTGGATAGTGGCGGCACACTGAACGGTGTTCTCCTTCGTGCCGGTTTGGTGGATGAAATCAGCCTGTTAATTCATCCGACATTAGTCGGCGGTGTCACGCCCAGGTCGTTCTTCCGGGCTCCCGACCTCGAGTCGAAACAGCCGGTGATCAACGTCAGGCTCTCCCACCTGGAAGAGGTACGGGACGATCTGCTCTGGGTGATCTATGAAGTGGTGAAAGAATGAATTCCCATAGATGGGAGGCTTCGCCGGTAGTTCAAGGTTGAGTTGGTTGGAATCCAGGAACTCCTCAGGAATGGGTTCAATCACGCACCGTCGATAAAATGATATGTTCCGCAGATACAAATTGAAAAGAGCATGGCTCCAGGGGAGAGCAGACCCGATCGGAGAACATCCTTTCGGGGATCTCGGCCAACTGGTTCTCCTGGCGATATTTCTGAGTGTCTGGATCGGTGATTCATTCTTCCTCGAGTACACGACCTTCGTATCTGAATTTATCCCTGACGGAGTACAAATAGGTCTGGCACTCATGATATTTCCGGTCTCCGGATATTTTGCCGCAGCGGGTTTGCACATTGTGTTTGGGACGGAACGGGAACAACCTGAAGTGATCCGGAAAGGGGTCTTTGGAGTTGTCCGCCATCCCATCTATCTGGCTGCTGTGCTTTATTATCTTGGATTGTTGATACTCAGTTTCTCCATGCTGGCGTTTGGAGTGTGGATAGTCATCCTTTGCTTCTATCAATACCTTGCCAGGTATGAGGAACGATTACTGTTGAAGAAATTCGGTGAGGGTTATGCAGCATATATGAGACAGATCCCGATGTGGGTACCGCGAATCCGAACGAAATGATTTATCGAGTGTATTCGCGGGTCTGCTCATTTCCCAGCGATAACTACCTCGGGTAATTCTTGCGCGGCACATTGATGTTCAATTTAATCGCAATCAGAAAGGAAAGTATGTGCTGAAAGCATTCAGTTATATCCTTCTGGGACCGGGGCTGCTTTTCCTGGTCAGGTGCAGCCACTTCATGTCTGGCAAACGGCCTCCTGCCACCGGACAGACATCTCAAGTGTATAGCCGATTGTTCGCACCCGATATCCGGTATCTGTTGTACCTCCCGGAAGATTACTATCAGAATGCGAATCAACGATGGCCGCTGGTATTATTCCTGCATGGAGCAGGAGAACGGGGAACGGATCTGAACCTGGTGACAAAGCATGGGCCGCCTAAACTGGCAGCTGCAGGAGAACGGTTCCCCTTTATCATTCTATCACCACAGTGTCCGGAGGACCGACGCTGGAAGTCCGGACCCTTGAAAAGATTATTGGATAGGGTAAAACTGAACTTCCGGGTAGACGAGACCAGAATATATCTGACCGGATTAAGTATGGGCGGATACGGGACCTGGCATCTGGCAGCACGTTATCCGGAGTATTTTGCGGCGATTGCTCCGATATGCGGTGCGGGGGATCCGGAGCATGCGGAAACATTACGGGACGTTCCGGTGTGGGCATTTCATGGTGCACAGGATGAGGTGTTCCGCTTGACAGCCAGCAGCAGATGGTTGACACCCTGAAGAAAGCGGGAGGAAATGTTCGATGTACTATCTATCCGGAGGCCGGACATGATTCCTGGACGGTCACCTACGACAATCCGGAATTTTATAAACGGTTGCTTTCACATCGGAAAGCGGCACGATGAAGAACCGAATCCTTCATTTGGGAGCCGGCTGGATCACAGAGGGTTCCTCATCCCCCAATTCCTCTTTCCGGGCAATGGGATTTCCACACGAGCATATCACGTATTCTGTGTCCCGCAACCCCGGATAATCATCAGGATCACCCGACCACAACTGACCACAGTAATTGCAGTGTAAACCATCGGTTATCATGAAGAAACCTCTATCCCTAACTATCTGCAGGATAGTATAGGAAGAAAAACGATCCTATACAAGCGGAAAGTGAACAAAGATTGAACACGCACTGCAAGACGCCTATCGGAAGAAATGTGTCAGATTCCCTGTTCATCTGCTGGATTTGTTCACATGCATCTTGATTTCGAAGGATATGCGACATAATTTTCATCAGCAAAGATCAGGGGACGGCCGGATGTGTGGAGTTGCGAATCAGGCAGGGAAGCAATGAACTCGGGAGTGGAGTTCACTAAGCGCAGTTGCTATAAGAGCGAGAAATTTCGAGTCAAGACGCTGTAGGCAATGAAAGGAGCCTGCTATGGTGAACATTAAAAATATTCTGTACACCACGGATTTTTCCGATTATTCAAAGTATGCACTCCCTTATGCTGTGGAGATGGCAGAGAAATTTAATGCCACATTACATTGTATGTATGTCGTCGAACCGGTCAACACGCCGGTTGATTTTGGCTGGACCCAGGTCAACTATGTGGAACTGGAGGAACAGCACACCGAGCATGCACGGAAGAGTCTGGAAAAATTGGTGCGGGAAGAAATCCCGGAACATATTGATCGCCAGGTCCATATACTCCATGGCAGAAGTTTTAAGGAAATTATCACCTTCTCCAGAGATGCTGAGATTGATTTGATTATCATGGCGACGCACGGCTTGAGTGGTTTGAGTCACATCTTATTCGGAAGCACCACCGAAAAAGTGGTTCGAAAATCTCCCTGTCCGGTATTAACCGTCCGGCATCCGGAACATAAATTCGAAATGCCGTAGGAGATTGTGATCCGTCGAGTTCTGTTTTTTATCCTGCTACTGACAGCGGTTCCGGTCCGGGGAAATGATGCTGTTTATCTGCCGGCAGACAGCCTGTTGCGGGCGGGTATTCATCATCTCTACAATCAGGATCACGCTAGTGCAATTGATCATTTCCGGATTCTCAGAAACCAATATCCCGAACATCCCATCGGATATTTTATGGACGGAGTTGCCGCCTGGATGATTACCCGGGGCACTCACGGCGTGAAGCCCAGCGAAGATACCCTGTTAACCAGAATGCGGTCTTCTGCTGAGATCTCGAAGGCATATGTACAGAATCATCCCAGTGATGAGTACGGCTGGTTGATTTACGGCATGTCCCTGGGAGCCCAGGCCCGGGTGGATCTGGCTCGCAAACACTGGCTGCAGGCCGCCATCCATGGATTAAAAGGGATCCGCCGCATTCAGAAGGCTGAAGAAATCAATCCGGATCTGCCGGATTTGCAGCTGGCGCTGGGTGCTTTTCATTACTACGTGGGCATGTCGGGACCGCTGCTGAAAACCGCAGCCGGCATACTCGGACTGAGCGGGACGAAGGAGGAAGGACTCGCCG
>DATFLS010000277.1:0-3123 GCA_035267465.1 bacterium | reverse complement strand
TCTGTTCTATTCTGGAAGCGGTCATCCTGAGCATCACCCCCTCCTATATCGCCATGATGGAAAACAAACATCCCCACACCGGGCAAATCCTGAGTGAATTAAAAGATGACATTGATCAACCACTCTCTGCTATTCTCAGTTTAAATACTATTGCACATACTGCGGGCGCGGCCGGCGTGGGAGCTCAGGCACAGATTGTGTTTGGAGAAGTGTATGTGACGGTTATCACTATCATACTCACATTGCTGATTCTGGTTCTCTCTGAAATAATCCCGAAAACGCTGGGAGCCAGATACTGGCGGACTCTGGCCGGAATCGCAGGCAGGGTGCTCAAGATATTGATCATCATCCTGTCCCCCTTCGTGCTTTTATCCCGTCTGATCACGAACCTGATGGCCAAAGAGGGAGATCGCCAGTCGTTCAGCAGGGAAGAGTTCACCGCGATGGCGGAACTGGGCACGGAAGAGGGGATTTTTCAGGAGAAGGAATCGCGGATTTTCAAGAATCTTATCCGGTTCCGGCAGCTGCGTGCCCGGGATATCATGACGCCGCGCACTGTGGTGGTTGCATTTCCGGAGGAGATGACGGTTAGAGAGGTTTTTGAGCAGCGGGATGAACTCCGGGTATCCCGGATTCCGGTGTTTGAATCCAACCGGGATAATATTACGGGTTATGTCCTGAAGAACGACCTGCTGGTTCGGATGGCCAAGGATGAAACAGACCGTCCGCTGCGGGACTTCAGACGGGATGTACTCATCCTGCCCGACTTGTTAAAACTTGCGGATCTGTTCGAGCGCCTGTTAGAAAAACAGGAACACATTGCAGTCCTGGTCGATGAATATGGTGGCCTCTCCGGGATCGTCACCATGGAGGATGTGGTCGAAACCTTGCTGGGGATGGAGATAATCGACGAGGCGGACAATATCCGGGACATGCAGGTGCTGGCACGGCAGCGGTGGCAGGATCGGGCGAAACGACTGGGCCTGGTGGAGAAGGACGAGGAGATCAGCCTGGAGGATCTGGAATCGAGATAAGTCGGATTGCGTGATGAACGTGCCAGGGCTGTCCCAGGGAAGCGCCGCTGGTCAACCGCTGTTAGAGTCCGGGATGCCGGAAATATGTCATTGTTTTTCACTTGCACTCAATCTATCTTTGTTGATACCAGCATGGGCGGGTGGCGGAATTGGCAGACGCGCTAGATTTAGGATCTAGTTCCCGTAAGGGAGTGGGGGTTCAAGTCCCCCCTCGCCCACAGCTCTCCCCTTGTTTTTTTCGTTCATTAATTCTATGCTTCACTATGTTAATTTTTATAATCCGACTGGTCCGTCAGGAGAGGTTCTCCGTTAATCTCTGCCGGTTCAATTTTGACAATCTTAAGGGTACTGGTCTACTCATATTTTTTGCTTGATAGAAATATTTCTGCCGATTATTTTTTTAGACTGTAGGAATGGAAGGATGGAGATTTCCGGTTGAATCATGGGGTGAAATCGTAGAAAAAGGAAGTTTGTGTGGCACAGATTTTTCCAGAGTGGACGAATAGAGTTCCGCTGTATTTAACGGTTGGCGCCATCCTCGCAGCCTCTTTCCTTATTATTCTGTTATGGTATTTTGGTTCTCCGAAGTATACCGATGTAGGCTACAGACCGGAGCAGCCGGTTCCGTACAGCCATAAATTGCATGCCGGAGATCTGGGGATCGATTGCAGATACTGCCATAGCGACGTGGAGAAATCCCCGGTGGCCAATGTGCCGCCTACCCAGACGTGTATGAACTGTCACCAGTTGATTCTTCCGGAGAGTGAGAATCTGGCTCCGGTACGGCGAAGCTGGGAAACGGGTGAGCCGATAGAGTGGGTCCGGGTGCACATGCTGCCGAATTATGCTTATTTCAACCACAGCGCCCACGTGACAGCCGGGGTTGGGTGTGAGAGCTGCCATGGAAATGTGGCAAATATGGAAGTGGTTGAGCAGCAGAAAACATTGAGCATGGGCTGGTGCCTGGATTGCCACCGAAACCCGGAGAAGAGCTTGCGTCCCCTGAGCGAGGTCACCACCATGGGGTGGACTCCACCGGAAAACCAGATGGAATTTGCTTCCCGGATGATGCGGGAGAGAAATATTAATCCACCAACTGATTGCTCGGGATGTCATCGATGAATTTTGAAGTGAACGGTCGGGGAAGAACCTATTGGCGCAGTTTAAACGAACTCGCGCAAACCGAAGAGTTTCGGGAATTTCTGCACCGTGAGTTTCCGGAAGGCGCCTCAGAATTAAACGATTCCATGAGCCGGCGGAAATTTTTATCTCTGATGGGAGCATCCATAGCCCTGGCCGGATTGGCCAACTGCCGGAAACCGGTGGAAAAAATTATCCCATACGTTCAGCAGCCCGAAGAAGTGGTACCCGGCGTGCCGAATTACTACGCCACCACCATGCCTTTTCAAAATAGCGCCTACGGTCTGCTCGTCGAGAGTCACGAGGGCCGCCCCACCAAAATCGAAGGGAATGAACAGCACCCGTCATCCCTGGGGAAAGCGAATATTTTTATGCAGGCCGCGCTGCTGAACCTGTACGATCCTGATCGGTCCGAGCAGGTGCTGCAAAACGGAGCACAGAGAAAATTTTCCGAGTGCATTTCTGTTTGGCGGCAGTTATACACCCGGTATCTCGATACTCAGGGTGAAGGATTGGCGGTGGTGAGCGAAGCGTTCTCTTCGCCAACACTTGAGCGGTTGCGCGACCTGTTCCTGGAGACATTTCCCAATGCGCAATGGGCGGTATACGAACCGGTTAGCGATGAAAACAGTCACCGGGGAGTCGTGGGTGCGACCGGCAGCGCTTATTTCCCGGTGTATCGATATGAAAATGCGAGTGTGGTGGTTGCGCTGGATGCCGATTTTCTGCACACGGAACAGGAGAATGTGAGGAATGCCCGGGGGTTTGCGGAGGCCAGGCGCGTGGAGACGGAAGACGATGGCATGAACCGGCTGTATGCCGTGGAGGGAAGGTACACTGTAACCGGTGGTATGGCGGATCACCGGCTGCGGGTCCGGAGCAGCCAAATCGGCGCATTTACACTTGCGCTGGTCAATGAGCTGCGGCGCCAGGGACTCGATATCCCGGC
>DATFLS010000276.1:0-10112 GCA_035267465.1 bacterium | reverse complement strand
GCAGAAATCCGCGGCGGCGGAGGTAAAGCTGGCGCGCAGCGAACTAAAGCGTATCCGGGATCTCCATGAAAAAGGCTTATCAAGTGAAGCGGAATTGGAGCAGGCGGAAGCCCGGCTCGAAAAGGCGGTGAGTGCGCTGGAGCAGCAGCAGGCTGCTCTCAAACAGGCCAGGGATGACCTGGCGAAAACCAGAATTTTATCTCCCATTGATGGCACTGTGACCCGGTTGGGAAAAGAGGTGGGTGAGATCGCGCTTGGATCCACATTCCAGAGCGACGTGATTATGACTATTTCGGATCTGTCGACGATGGAAGTGATCGTGGAGGTGGATGAAAGTGATGTGGTGGACGTTTCACTGGGAGATTCCGTGGAAGTGGAAGTGGATGCGCTTCCCGATACCATTTTTACGGGCCGGGTGACGGAGATCGCCCATTCGGCGGTAACCCAGGGAATGGGTACCCAGGAGCAGGTGACCAACTTTGAAGTGACCATCACCCTGGACAAACGAGCCCCCGAATTCCGGCCGGGTATGTCGGCTGATGTGGCGATTGTCACGGACATCAGAGATGACGCCTTGATGGTGCCGATTCAGGCGGTCACTGTACGCGCCCCGAAACGCCTGGAAACGCAATCGGAAGAGAGCATCGAAAACACCGGAAACGATAATGCTCCGGAACCGCAGAATTCCGGGAATGATATCCCGTTAACTACCGAACTGGAACAACGGCGTGCAGAAATGGATGAAGTGGTGTTTGTGGTAAACCCGGAGGACATGTCAGCGGAACAACGTAAAGTCAAAACCGGAATCAGCAGTGACACCCACTTTGAAATAGTCTCCGGCCTGGATGCAGGAGAGGAGATTGTGATCGGATCCTATCAGGCGGTCAGCAGGGATCTGGAGGATGGCGACAAAGTCGAGCGGAATAACAGGAAGGTACTGGCCAGTACCACCAAGTCAAGTTAGAGATAAACCCAGATAATGACCAAAGTCTGAAGATGAAACAAGGAGTTTGTTGTGCTTATAGAATTGACAGAAATATCAAAAACATATGATCTCGGCAAAGAGAAAGTGCATGCCCTGCGCGGGATTGATTTATCGATACAGAGAAATGAATACATTGCTATTATGGGGCCGTCCGGATCGGGAAAATCCACACTGATGAACATCATCGGGTGTCTGGATGTGCCCACCGAAGGTGCCTATAACCTGGAAGATGTGTCAGTCCATTCCATGACTGACAACCAGCTGGCAGCCATTCGCAACAAGAAAATTGGTTTCGTCTTTCAAACCTTTAATCTGCTTCCGCGTGCGAATGCACTTCATAATGTTGAACTGCCGCTGATCTATAGTGGTTTGAGCAAGCGAGAGCGTCGGGAAATGGCTGAATACTCTCTGGTGAGTGTCGGATTGGGAGATCGCATGAAACACAAACCTGCGGAATTATCCGGCGGCCAGCGTCAGCGGGTGGCGATTGCCCGGGCCCTGGTGAATAATCCTTCCATTCTGCTGGCAGACGAGCCCACCGGAAATCTCGATTCTGAAACGGGCCGAGAAATTATGTCCCTGCTAACCAAGCTCCACGAACATGGGAATACCATCATTTTAGTAACACACGAACGGGAAGTCGCGGAACACGCCAATCGGGTTGTGCACATTCTGGATGGAATGATCAACGAGGACACCATAACCCGGAACGGGATGAAAGCAGCCGAGGCGTAATGGTATGATTCGCAATATCTTTGAAAGCGCAAAAATCGCCCTGCAGGCGCTCTGGGCGCATAAACTTCGTTCAATCTTAACTACTCTGGGTATTATGATTGGCGTAATGACGGTGGTAGGGATTTTCTCCATCATCCAGGGCCTGAATTCAGGTTTTATTGACCTGATTTCAGGTTTGGGATCCGATGTGCTCTATATCGATCGGTATTCCTGGGTCATGGAAGGTCAGGAGTGGTGGGAAGTGCGCGGACGACAGCGAATCACCCTGGATCAATATCAATATATTCAAAATCATTCCCGGCTGGCTTCCCTTGTAATCCCGCAGGTCGGAACCGGATCGTCTGTTTCCCGGCGGGAACACTCACTGGAGGGAGTACAAGTCATCGGTACCAATGAACATGGTCTGGGGACTGGCTTTGGGCCACAGAACATCGAGGAGGGTCGGTTTTTATCTCCCATTGATGTGGAGCGACGGCGGATGGTGGCCGTTATTGGCGACCGCATCGCAGAAACGCTCTTTCCTGACATAGATCCACTGGGAGAGCGGATCACCGTGGGGCGAGATCGGTTTCTGGTCATTGGGGTTCTGGAGCACCAGGGGAATGCCCTGGGAAATGATTTTGATACCAACGTGTACATCCCGTATGGCGCATTTCTCAAGGCATTTGGAGCCTGGCGTTCCTATACGATTGCTGTGAAAGTCAGAGATCCGGAGCAGATGGAAGACGCCAGGATTGAATTAACCGGCCTGATGCGCACAGCCAGAAGACTCAAGCCTCGAGAAGAGAAGGACTTTGCTATCAATAACCAGGAGATGTTGCTGAACTTTTACAATAATATTACTCGCGGATTGTGGGCTGCGGCAATTGGGATCGGTGGAATTTCACTGCTGGTTGGCGGGATCGGTATTATGAATATCATGTTGGTCTCGGTCACAGAACGCACCAAAGAAATCGGGATTCGGAAAGCGCTGGGAGCAGCTCGCTGGCATGTGATGACGCAGTTTCTCATCGAATCGATGACGGTCTGTTCCCTGGGAGTGATTATCGGAATGGGGCTGGCTGCAGCACTCGCTGTGGGTATCGATAACGCGACACCGTTACCGACTTCTATCTCATTAAGCTGGGCTGGCCTGGGTATCGGATTCGTTGTGGTGATCGGAGTGATCTTCGGGTTGTGGCCTGCCAACCGTGCGGCAAAATTAAATCCCATTGATGCGTTACGATATGAGTAAATTATAAAGGAACCATTGAGGCTAAAATGCGGATAACAGAACCGGTAATGATGGCCTTTCACTCGCTGTGGACTAATAAACTCAGATCCTTCCTGACCCTGCTGGGCGTTATTATCGGTGTATTTACCATCATTGGAATGCAATCGGTTATTACCGGATTCCGTCAACAAGTGTATAAAGAACTGAGTATTCTGGGATCCAATACGTTTCAGGTGCAGAAGTATCCTGCGGTACAGACGGGTGGACAGGACAGACAAAAATATCGGAATCGCAAGGATCTCACCTGGGAACAGGGAAAAGCCATCCAGGAATATGCTGTGCACGTGGCCGCGGTTGGTGTGGAAAACTGGCAATGGGGTGAGGAGCTCAGATACAGGGATAAGCGGACCAAATCACCCATATCCGTGGCAGGCGGTACGCCTGAGTTTGCTGTGTCCAATGGATATTTTGTACAATTCGGCCGGTTTCTCACTGCGTCGGATGTGCTGCATAACAGAAATGTAGTAGTTATCGGAATGGATGTGGTTGAAGATTTATTTCCGTTCCGGGATCCGCTGGGACTGGATGT
Organism: bacterium; assembly: GCA_035267465.1. GTDB lineage: Bacteria > Fidelibacterota > JAANXI01 > JAANXI01 > JAANXI01 > DATFLS01. The sequence goes on along the minus strand of DATFLS010000276.1, from coordinate 6,590 downwards.
GAAGGTCAGGGGACGTCCCTTTCAGGTTATCGGCGTGCTGGAAGAACGCGGTTCCCAGTTTGGAGAGAGCCGGGATGACCGGGTCATCATTCCTTTGAGCACCTGGGAAGGGATGTACGGGCGGCATCGATCGGTGAATATCACCGTCCGGGCGGCCTCCTCGGATGTCTACCAGCAGGCGAGGGACGAAGTGATTTCCATTCTCAGGACTGTCCGGAAAGTGTCGCCGGGGGAACCGAATGACTTCGAAATCTTTTCTTCGGAAACATTGAAAACTACGTTTGATGACATGACTCGAATGGTCTGGTTTGCCGCCGTCGGTATTGCCTCCATCTCGCTGTTAGTCGCAGGTATCGGTATTATGAACATCATGCTGGTAACTGTTACCGAACGCACCAGGGAAATCGGTATCCGCAAGGCAATCGGTGCACGTCGGGGTGACATCCTGGCACAGTTTCTTATTGAATCAGTGATCCTGAGCCTCATTGGGGGCGTGATTGGTGTTGCGGTGGGAATTACCCTTGCTCAAGTGCTCAGCAATTCTACGTCGCTCCCGTCCGCCATTCCGACCTGGGCAGTGGTGGTGGCCTTGCTATTCTGCTCCATCATCGGCCTCTTTTTCGGGATGTATCCGGCCGCCAAAGCCTCCAAAATGGATCCCATTGAATCTCTGCGCTATGAATGATCACCTCCTGGAGGCGGGAGGTGCAGTCAATCCGCTGGCAGGTCATTTGTTCGCCATCCTGTAATCCGTTTCCGATTAATTTTATCCTGTTACGGCCTTCCCGGCGGTTGGATGCCTCAGAGACGTTTTGCTCTCAAATAAACAGGCCCGGTACTTTCCCGGGGATTCCGTCTGAAAAGTATTCCGAACCCTTACGCCATCATCTGTTGTTTCGAAAGAAGACTTCACCATGTGGCTCTGTGAAGGATTTCCCGCTTCCGGTACTCCGGGTCAGCTGAAACATAATTGATTCTCAAGACAACTCGTTCTATATTCACAGTAGTCGTACACAGAACCTGAAAAACCGAGAGTTGATTTCATGAGTATTACGATTCAGGAAGTTGAACACATTGCAAAACTGGCCAAACTCTCGCTCTCTGAGGATGAGAAAACTGCGTATACCAAACAACTCAGCGAGATCCTGGATTATGTGGAACAGTTGAATGAGCTGGATACTGAGAAAATCGAACCGCTGTCCCACGTCATGGATGTGACCAATGCGTTTCGGGAAGACGCGCCCCGGAAATGCCTCTCGCAGGAGGACGCGCTGGCCAACGCTCCGGAATCCGATGGGAAATTTTTCATCGTTCCCAAGGTCATTTAGACATGTCGATGCAGAGGCAACCGGGAACATACCCAAGAAAGAAGATGCCAAGAGATCCGATTAAATCCGTAGTATGGCTATGAGTACACACTGTCTCGGAGTGATTCCGGCGCGGTACCAGTCAGAGCGTTTGCCGGGCAAGCCGCTGGCCACGATCGATGCCAAACCGATGATCCAATGGGTGTACGAGCGGGCAAGCCAGGCGCGCACTCTGGACGACGTGCTCATTGCCACCGATGATGCCCGCATTGTTGAGGCGGTGAAGGCGTTTGGCGGGGAGGTGGTGATGACCTCTGCCTCCCATCAATCCGGGACTGATCGCATTGCCGAAGTCGCGGAAAGTGCGGAGACGGATCTGGTGGTGAACATCCAGGGCGATGAACCCCTGATCGAACCGGAAGTCATCGATGCGGCTGTTCGTCCGCTGCTCGATGATCCGGCAATTGAAATGGGCACCATCGCCTGTCCCCTGGCCCGGGAGGATCTCGAGGATCCGAATGTCGTGAAGGTGGTATTCGATAACCAGCACCGGGCTCTCTACTTCTCGCGTGCAGCAATTCCGCACCAGGCGCGGTCCCAGCCCGCCGGAACAATAGAGGATCCGGTGCATTGGCAGCATATTGGGTTATATGTGTATCGGAAGGAGTTTTTATTGCAGTTCACGAGTTATCCCAGGGGAAAACTGGAGCAGCTGGAACGATTGGAACAGTTGCGAGCGCTGGAAAACGGCCACACCATCCATGTGGAACCCACGGAGTATCGTTCCATCTCGGTGGATACTCCCGGGGATTTAGAGCACGTTCGTCAAATTTTTCAAACCACAGGCATAACAAGATGAATGAAACAAAATATATTTTCGTTACCGGCGGAGTGATTTCGGGCCTGGGAAAGGGGATCGCTTCCGCGGCGGTCGGATACTTGCTGAAATCCAGAGGACTCTCCGTAACCATTCAAAAATTCGATCCCTACATCAATATAGATCCCGGAACCATGAGCCCGTTCCAGCACGGAGAGGTCTATGTGACCGATGACGGGTCCGAAACCGACCTGGATCTGGGCCATTATGAACGGTTTATCGATGTGAACATGAGCCAGGCGAATAATTGCACCACCGGTCAGGTGTATAATAATGTGATCAACAAAGAACGCCGGGGCGATTATCTCGGGGCCACCGTGCAGGTGATCCCCCATATCACCGATGAGATTAAGCGGCGGATACAGGCGGTAAATGCCCCCGGCAGAAAGTATGATGTGGTGATCACCGAAGTCGGTGGCACAGTCGGGGATATCGAAAGCCTGCCCTTCTTGGAGGCCATTCGCCAGTTCACCCACGAGGTGGGCGAGAAGAACGCAATGATTATCCACTTAACGCTGGTGCCGTATATCAAAACCAGCGGAGAAATAAAAACCAAGCCCACCCAGCATTCGGTAATGCGGATGCGCGAAATCGGTCTGCAGCCCGATATGCTGCTCTGCCGGACCGAGAAGGAGCTGACCAGAGAAATCAAAAACAAGATAGCGTTGTTCTGTAACGTCAAACCGGAAGCAGTGATCCAGGCGCTGGATGTCGAGACCATCTATGAAGTGCCGCTGATGTTCCATAAGCAGGGAGTGGCGGAACAGATTGTGGAGTATACCGGAATGGAAACGGAAGAGCCCTCCATCACCAAGTGGGAGGAATTCGTTTACCGGGTGAAGAATCCCAGGCATTCCGTGGAAATCGCCATCTGCGGCAAGTACACCAAACTCCATGACGCCTATAAAAGTATTCTGGAATCCTTCGTGCATGCGGGGGCGGAGCTGGATTCCCGGGTGAATATCCGGTGGGTGAATTCCGAGGAGATTGAACGAACGGCTGACGCCGCGGAGCATCTGGAGGGAGTCGACGGCTTGCTCATCCCGGGCGGTTTTGGTGAGCGGGGTATCGAAGGGAAGATAGTCGCAGTCCGGTACGCCCGGGAAAATCAGATCCCGTTCTTTGGCATCTGTCTCGGATTACAGTGTGCGGTGATCGAGTTTGCCCGGAATGTCTGTGGGTTGGCCCAGGCGAACAGCAGTGAATTCGATGAGGACACCCCGCATCCGGTGATCGATTTGATGCCGGAACAGGAGGAGATAACCGATAAGGGCGGCACGATGCGGCTGGGGGCGTATCCCTGCCGGCTCCAGAAGGACACGCTATCTCTCAAAGCCTATGGGGAAACCAATATCAGTGAACGGCACCGGCATCGCTACGAGGTGAATAATGCCTATCGCGAACAGTTCCAGGATAACGGGATGGTGTTCTCCGGACTGTCGCCGGACGGGAAGCTGGTGGAGATCATCGAATTAACGGATCATCCCTGGTGTGTGGCCGGCCAGTTTCATCCGGAGTTAAAATCCCGCATCAATAAGGCGCATCCCCTGTTCCGGGAGTTCGTACGGGCCGCACTCCATCGGCAGCAACAGCAGGATTCCAATGGAAAAGTCCTGCCGGAGCAAGCAGTAAAGGAAGGCGATGATCACCCCACCACGATGAGTTCGTGAATTCAGTTACCATTCAACATATCACCATTGGAAGCAATGCACCGCTTGCCTTTATTGCCGGTCCGTGCGTCATTGAGAGCCGGGATCATGCGCTTCGTATGGCCGAGGCACTCGCCCGGATGGCGGAAGACGTTTCCGTGCCGCTCATTTTTAAATCATCCTATGATAAGGCCAATCGGACGTCTGTCCATTCTTATCGGGGCCCCGGCGTTGAACCCGGGATAAAGATCCTCGAAGAAGTAAAAAATCAGTTTCACCTGCCGATATTAACTGATGTCCATGAACCGTGGCAGGTGGAGATTGCTGCCGAGGTGGTTGATGTGCTGCAGGTCCCAGCCTTTCTTTCCCGACAGACCGATTTGATACTCGCGGTTGCGGAAAGCGGGCGGGTGGTGAATATCAAAAAAGGACAGTTCCTGGCTCCCTGGGATATCCGGCAGGTCATCGAGAAAGTGGAATCGACGGGCAATAAACAGATTTTGATCACCGAGCGGGGAACCAGCTTCGGATATAATAACCTGGTGTCTGATATGCGGGCGATTCCAATGATGCAAGCGTTTGGCTATCCGGTGGTATTTGATGCCACGCATTCTGCGCAATTCCCGGGAGGCGAAGGATCCCAAACAGGCGGATTGCGACGATATATCCCCACTCTGTCCAGGGCTGCAGTTGCCGCCGGGGCCAATGCGGTGTTCATGGAGGTTCATGATCAGGTGGACGCAGCTAAAAGCGATGCCGCAACCCAGTGGCCGCTGGAGAAAACACGAAGTTTTATGCAGCAATTACAACAGATCTATGATATCACCAGCCAGTTGGAGGCAGTGTGAGCAACATCGAAACAATACAAGCGAAAGCGAAGAATATTTCACTGTTAGTGTGTGATGTGGACGGCGTGTTTACCGACGGTTCCATTTATGTGGGCACAACCGGTGAATTTAAACGGTTCAGCGTGCGGGATGGCATGGGAGTCGCCCTGGCCCGATTGACGCCCTTACGGATTGCTTTACTAAGCGGACGTACCTCCGAGGCCACCACAATCCGGGCGCGCGAGCTGGAATTGGAAGATTCTGTCTATCAGGGATATCTGAATAAAATTGTGGCACTCAAGGAAATACTGGAACGATTCGAGGTATCGGCGGAAGAAACGGCCTATATCGGAGATGATTACGTTGATATTCCGGTGATGAAATCGGTGGGCCTTTCGTTTGCGGTTCCCAACGCCCGCTCGCAGGTGAGAGCGATCGCAGATTACACACTGGATACCCCCGGCGGGGAGGGGGCGGTGACCGAATCGGTCGAGCTGATCCTGGAGGCCCGGGGGGAGCTGGAAAACGCGCTGGCCGAGATGGAACGCGATATCTACATGGTTGATGAAACTCTATGACGGGTGAGCGGGTATTACAAGACGGAAAGCAGGTTATTCAGGCGGCGCGACAAGCGCTGGAAACACTGGAAGATCGGCTGGGAGACGAGTTTGTGAATGCGGTGAATCTGATTTACGAGACGCGGGGTCGCGTGATTGTGACCGGCATGGGGAAGTCCGGAGTTATTGCCCGCAAACTGGCCGCAACCCTGGCCAGTACCGGCACTCCGTCCAACTATCTGCATGCTGCCGAAGGCATCCATGGGGATCTGGGGATGATCACCGGAGATGAATGTGTGATTGCCTTATCCCGCAGCGGCGAAACCGAGGAGCTCCTGAAATTGCTGCCGGCATTTCAGCGTCTGGGCACGTCCCTGATCGCCATGACCGGCAAGCCTGATTCAACCCTGGCCGACCATGCCAGTGTTGTCCTCGATACCAGCGTAACCGAGGAGGCCTGTCCGATGGGCCTGGCCCCGACGACCAGCACGACGGTGATGCTGACCATGGGCGATGCCCTGGCCATCGCATTGCTCGAAAAACGCGGCTTCCGGGAAGAAGATTACGCCTTCCTTCATCCCGGCGGATCTCTGGGAAACAAACTGCTGCTGACGGTCGGCGATTTGATGCATACCGGAGAAGCCATTCCGGTGGTTCAGGAGAACACGCTCATGCGGGACGCCTTGTTCGAAATTACTTCCAAAGGATTGGGCGTTACCGGGGTGCTCGACTCGGCTTCCACGCTGGTGGGAGTGATCACTGACGGGGATCTCCGGCGGGGGCTCGAGCACAACAGTCGAATGCTGGAAGAACCGGCGTTCAGTATTATGACGCAGGATCCCAAATGGATCTCGCGGAATGCCCTTGCGCAAAAAGCCCTGCATCTGATGGAACAGTTTTCCATCACGCAGCTCTTCGTCTATGAAGAGGCCAAAGACGGACCGCCGGTCGGGATAATCCATATACACGATATATTAAAGGCGGGGATCGCCTGATGAAACAGAGCCTGATATACGCGTTTGCCCTGTTTCTTGCTCTGCCCTTATTGCAATGCACCGATCCAGAGATCGAACACCAGACCTCCATAACAGACCGGCCGAGTCAGGAATTGTGGGATTCGGATATTTACATTACGAAATTAGGCACCACCAATGTGAAAGTACGGGCAGGGCATATATCAAAGTTCAGTGAGAAGGAACTTTTCATTCTCAACCAGCGGGTGAAAGCGGATTTTTTTCAGGAGAATAAACATACCTCTACTCTCTTTGCGGATAGTGCTGTAATTTTAGAGGAGGAGATGATAGAAGCGTTTGGCAATGTGATCGTCGAATCCGACAGTGGGGTCACCCTCACGACAGAACAGCTTGCATATA
>DATFLS010000275.1:0-8522 GCA_035267465.1 bacterium | reverse complement strand
GGCCCGCTGGTGGCGGTCATCGCTTTCTCGCCGGCGAACGATGCACCGATGACCATCCCGATGGCTGCCAGTTCATCCTCCGCCTGAATCATCGTGCCCCCGTAGCGGGGCAACTCCCCACTCATCCATTCCATAATTTCGGAGGATGGTGTGATAGGGTAGCCTGCAAAAAACCGGCAGCCGGCGTGAAGTGCACCATAGGCCATCGCCGTATTGCCGTCCATCACCACTTTGGGCTCCGAACGAGTATACCTGGCGGTGATGTTATCCTGTTTCTGCAGCTGCGTCTTCACATACTCGATCCCAGCCGCAAATCCGGCCAGATTCGACTCTGTTACCTCGCGTTTTTTCCTGGCAAACTGATCCTGAATCGCATGCCGGATCTCATCGCCGGGGAAATTGAACAGCTCGCTCAGAACCCCCAGCATGACCATGTTTTTCGCCAGAGTGGTCCCGGCTTTCTCTTTGGCGAGTTTCCCCAGGGGCACACTATAAACAATTTGTTCCACATTCTGGTCCACCGGCGGGCTCTCCCCGGCTGACTTATCGTCCGAATCCTCAATTATGATGACCGGATCCGTAAACATCATCTCTTGCCGGAAGTGCATATAATCCTTCCAGCTGAATACGCCCAACACCTGCACCCGATCTCCATGGGAATAAAATTGCTGTTCACAGATACGAACCCGGCAGGAACTTTCGCCTCCGCGAATCTGGGGACCGAAACTCTTCAACATGATTGAATACAAACCCTGACTGGCAGCGGCGTTGACTAATATCTCACCCGCTGTGACCACTCCGTCACCACCAGAGCCGGCAAGACCGATCACGATATCATTACATTCCATTATATGACAACCTCATACTGTGTTCTTGTTTAACGATTTCCATTCCTTTGTATTTCCATCATACTGGAAATGCAATTACTATGCCTGCTCTATCGTATACTTATCGGTAGATGCGCAGGCTTCTCTACCAGTATTTTCAGGGGGGATTTCCAGAGGGGAGACCAACCATACAGGTTGGATTTTTTATTTCTGAAAAATATGACGAATGTCATCTTCAAAACAGGGGGGAAATTTCTCGATAATAAGAAATCGTAGAAAATTGCAACATACTTTGAGAGGGAACCCGAAAAATAATTCAACATGTTGTCACTCAATCCCGGACGAACTCGATGAGAAAATCCTCCCGGGCGGTTAACTTGCCAATTATTGATGTGTCCGAGTGGCCCAGTTCTCGCATCGAACGCACGTAATCCTCCGCCAGGAGCGTTGGCAGACTGACTAAAAGCCCTCCGGAAGTCTGAGCATCCGCCGCCAGTACCTGCTGCGTTTCGTCGAGATCCCCGAAGTCCACTTCGTCCCGCACCGCCAGCAAATTCCGGCGGGTGCCGCCCGGAACTTCATCTTGTGCGATGAGCTGCGGCACTTTTTCAAAGACCGGGATATTTTCGAAATTCAGGCGCGCTGTACACCCGGAGGAACGCAGCATTTCGCTGAGATGTCCCAGCAATCCGTAGCCGGTGATATCCGTCATCGCATGGACTGAATGTTTTACCGCCAGTTCCGCCGCATCTTTGTTGAGGGTTTTCATTATCCGAATCACCGGCTGAATTTCCGCTTCATCAATGGTATGGTGCTTCATAGCGGTATTCAGAATCCCGGTCCCCAACGGCTTGGTCAGCACCAGGGCATCGCCTTCCCGGACCGTATCATTCCGAATCAACTGGTTCTCGGACTCCACGCGGCCGACAATCACCATCCCGTATTTTGGTTCTTCATCATCGATGCTGTGTCCACCCAGGACAAATACTCCGGCCTGACGCACCGTATCGCTGCCGCCACGCATGATATCCCCCAGGATTTCCATTGGCAGGGCATCCTTTGGAAATCCAATAATATTCAGAGCAACAGAGGGGTGCCGTTCATGGCATAAATATCACTCAGCGCATTAGCGCCGGCAATGGCGCCGAAATCATACGGATCGTTGACGATGGGCGTGAAAAAATCAAGAGTGGCAATGAGCAGCGAGCCATCCGGTTGACGATACACGGCGGCGTCGTCACTGGTGTCGAACCCCACCAGGACATTCGGGTCATCGACTTGCGGGAGCATTCGCAGTACCTGCGAAAGGTCCTGAGGACTTAGCTTACATGCTCACCCGGCGCCGTGACTATATTGCACCAGCTCAATCTGCTTGTTTTGTTCCATCACCATTGACGTTAGTCAGTTTTCAATGCTATCCCCGGGTAACTAAACATTACCTTGCCATACAAGTTAACAATCATTTCTGGCTTATACATCCAATCATTCTTTTTGTTCATTGGATTTTCGAGCCGTCGGAAATACTGATGGTCGGTGTGAACCATAGCCATTCGTTTCTCTGACAAGATTCTTCATTATTTTAATTTCTCTTTTAAAAAATAAACTACTTGATACTGCCATCTGACGGGATTTGTTAATTCACCTGCAACTACTTGTACCCACAAATCTGTAAGAACTGCAGAGTAAAGAATTAGAGAAGGATTTCTCCGGCGGTGAACACTCGAAACGGATAAGAGATACCTATGTGTCTTCATACTCCAGATCAAGATCTTCCGGGAATTGGTACAGTTATGGAATGGAATGATCATGGAATGAGTATCGGGGCGCTATACAAACGCAATGGATGTTCAGCCGGGCCGGCCGGGGATTTCAAAAGAAAGACCTTCTGCTGTGTCCGGAATTAAGCACGTTGATTGTTGTTCTGTTCTACCTCCGCATTCTTCCCGTTTTTCCCATGTTTCTTTGTACCGTTCTTGCCGTTCAATTTGGTCCAGAATACCCAGAACTGCCGTCCCAGACTGATACGCTTGGTCAGTCCGGAAGCGATCATCTGTGCGACCACAATCACCTGTTTGGCTTCCGGCTCCTGGATCTTCCGGATGAGTCCCAGGGAAGAAACCCGTCCCACGAACGAGAGAAAGAAGGTGGCATGGTAGACCACGAACTGCCATTCTCCAACCTGGAATGACAGCGAACCGAGTATAGACACCACGATTCCCCCCAGCAGCATGCCAATGAAATTAATGAACCCGGTGACGGCCGAAAAAACCGCAACCACCGGCGCTTTGCGCTCTCCAGGCAGCGCATATAACACGATGTTGAATACGGTAATATTTATACCGGCCCAGAGCACTCCGGAAAACATCGCTTCAATCCACAGCAAATGGGCGAGAGCAGGGGTGATAAGTATCCAGACGAGGGGCGCAATTGTCACACTGGTTCCACAGAGATGGAGTAGCGGTTTATGGCCCACCCGGTCCAGGATTTTTCCCCAGAAAGGTTGTACAATCAATGGTAATCCGGTGGCAATTGCCGCATAGATAGTGACTTCGCTGTAGGTCCATTCGATAAACCTGAACAGATGAACGTAATAAAATGGTGCTGCAATTCCGGTGGCTAATGTCCAGACGGAAATGAACAGCAGGATGGAGCTGAACCGTTTGTTGGTCCGGAATTCCTGCATCAACTCCCGTAAACTGACGCTCTCTTTGGTTTTCTCGGGCGCGTCTGCCACACGCATCTGGTATCGAAATGAAAAATAGCCCAATACAATACCCGCCAAAATCAGCACAGCATAACCGGTGCCTTCCAGATTGTGCCGGGTAAACAGGTCCAGGAAAACCCCGGCACCCAGCAGCACCAGGGTACTCACCACGCCCACATACATATTCCGTCTGCCGAAGAAGCGCCCCCGCAGATTCCGGGGGATCAAATCCGACATCCAGATGAGCCAGCTATTGAGACCAAAATTATAGAATATTAGGGACAGGGCGGCTAACGCAAGAAAGAGCGGAATGGGATCCCATCCGTACATCAGCAGGATCGGAAGCAGCGCGATCGGAAACCAGGTGAGCCGGGCAAAGAATGTTCCGTATGCCGTGACTGCCCGGCGATCACCGAAAGTATCAATGATCCCCGGACCGAACAATTGGATTATCTGTGTGACGAAGGGCAGTGCCAGGATAATACTGATTTCGAACGGGGTCGCTCCCAGATACAGGGCAAAACCGGTGAGCAATGCCCCGGAGGTGATCGTGGCAATTGGTGCGCCGAAAAAGCCTTCCAGATACGCAAACCGGAGGGATTCTCTGATATGTTCTCGCATCCCGTTCCGCATAGATCGTCAACAATAAATTTACATATACCTCAGATCAAGTCGATCCTGATTCTCTGCATATACTATCTGCAAATATACGGGAAAAACAGCCTTTTCCTGTATAATTTTTCAGCTATTATCGACCAATCCGTTCAAATCTGTGCACAGAAAATTGTTCCTTCGCATATTTCTATAAATACCGTATTTCCTGCTACTTACGTTACTCTGAACTGAATGCACCGGAGAGAGCGTTTTCATCGGTGGAAATGAAATCGGTAAAATCCGTATCAACCGGCAGTTCGAAGCGGATCTATCCCGGTACGAGCTCATATGTCTATATGACTATGAAATTGCCTCAGCACCTAACCACACAGTCCAGGAGTTCCGGCGGATCCCTCCGCTCCGGTCGGGATGACTCAGCGGGTTGCTGATTGACCCTAATGCGGATGAACCGTGCCCTCTCAGAAACTGAGTTAATTTTATACTCATACATTTCCATTGTACTTTTCCCTCGGAATTTTGATACATTAAAATCCTGACGAAGAGTCATCGGTTCACAGAAACACGGCAAAAACATGGGAAAGGTCTTCTCCCTCACATTTTCGCTGATTCAGTTGATTGCACTGGTGCTGTTTATCATCATCAGCTACGAACTGGTGCGATGGGCAGTGGTCTCCTTTTTCAAGCGGCGATTTATGCGCTCCGTCACCGCTTTCCTCAGGAAGCACCAGGTCCGATTTGATCAGTATAAATTAACGAATAAGCTGATTATCAAAGATCAGTTGCTTCATAATCGTGAAGTCAACCAGCAAATCCTGGAGAAAGCCCAGAAAGAAGACATCCCGTTCGAGGAAGCCCGGGAACAGGCCGAAGAATATATTGACGAAATCGTCCCCACATTCAATTTGCTTTCGTATTACAAATTCGGTTACACCATTGCCAACCTCCTGCTCAAATTTTTATACGAAGTGGTGATCGACGAACAGGGCAAAAAACAGGTGAAAGACATCCCGGAAGATGCCCTGGTCGTTTATGTGATGAACCACCGCAGCAATATCGATTATCTGCTGGTGGCCTATATGTTAATGGAAAATATCTCAGTGAGTTACGCCGTGGGGGAATGGGCTCGGGTCTTTCCGCTGGATATCATCTTTAAATCGTTCGGCGCCTACTTCATCCGGCGCAATTACCGCGATCCGCTGTACCATGCCGTGCTGAAAAATTACATCCAGCTGATCAGCGAAAACAAGGTGACCCAGGGCATCTTTCTGGAAGGGTCCCTGTCCAGAAACGGGCAATTCCGGGCTCCGAAAACCGGTCTGCTGGACTATATTTTAACTACATCCCAGGGCGATGGATCGGCAGGTTCCCCCACAAAAATCGTCTTCGTTCCGGTGGGCATTAACTACGACTGGATACTGGAAGATCAGACCCTCATCCGGGAATGGAAAGAGGGGAAACACAGCATGACCATGCGGGATCACCTGTTCTCGTTCTTCACGATCCTGGTGAAATCGCCCTATCTGCTGCTGGTGAATGCACTCCGTCTGCTGACCGGCCGGATGAAGGAACACGGCTATGTCAGTGTGAAATTCGGCCGGCCCGTTCCACTGGAACACATCGCCGATCGTGGGGAATTTGAGGACGCGAAATCCTATCAGGAACGACGGGCGGAGCTCAAAAAGGTGGGATCGAAACTGTTGCGCCGCATCAGTGACGTCGTCCCGATCACTCCGGTGTCCTTACTCTCCCTGACGTTAATTGAACACGGCAACGGTTCCCTGTCCAAGGAGGCCTGTCTGGCGCACATGCGGTCTCTGCTGCAGCAGCTGGAAGCCAGAGACGCCGACCTTATGATGGGGAAGGAATATGCCGCCCTCCTGAAACTGCGGGACCGACTGGAATCGGAACGCTGGTTCCGGAAGAAGGAACTGCTGGAGTTCGAAGAAGACCTCCTCAAAGAAGACGAAATAGAAAAAACCCTCCAGCTGGCGGTGGAACTCCTGGTGCGACGGAAAATTATCCGTGTGTCCAGGGATGAAATCCACCTTATTTCAGATAAACGCGATTATTTGGAATACTACGCCAACACCATCCGCCACTTCCTTTCCCGGGAAGTGGCAACTCCGGTTCCGTAACTCCTATTGGAACCACGAATGACACCAATTGACACGAATTTAAAAATAATTATTATATAATCAGTTGTATGAAATGGCAGGAAAACATCCAGTAAAAACGTCGAAGACGACTGTCATTCTGAGCACCAGCAAAGAATCCCCATCCCTGAGCAGTTGGTCGGAGATTCTTTACTTCGTTCAGAATGACATATATGGCTTTTTTTCTGTGCTTCCGCGCGATGTATCTATTTCATACAATGGGTAAACCTGATCATTCATCATTTCAACAGAGAAAATGATCCCGGACGCTCAGCAATGATGCAAGAAATTTTTGCTATTTCAGTTATTCGTGTCAATCCGTGTAATTCGTGGTTTCGCTCTCTATCGCACCACAATCACGTGCGTAGTGGCCCGCTGAACAATTTTGATGGGCGTACTTCCCAGGATAAATTTTAGTAATTCCGACCGCTGGCTGGCCCCCATCACGATGGCATATTTCTCATCCGCGACTCTCAGAATAGTCTCGACCAGGTCGCCTTCTTCGATGAGGATATCATGTTCGATGCCGCCCCGGCGCAGAAGTTTATCCGCCCGGTTCACACAGGCATCGCTTTTTTCGGTCGTCTTCTGATCCACCACCCGCAGGACGTCCATGCGCACGTTCATGGCTTTGGCGACTTTCGCGCCGAACATCAGGGCCCGGTTCGCCGAATCCGAGAGATCGCTGCAGAACAGCAGATTATATCCCACGGTGGTAAAGTAATTCACCACCACAAAGGATGTATCCACAAACTGAATCAGCCGGCGGGTGTTGCCAACCTGATCCACACCGCCGATAATGGTGACATCATAGGGATTTTCTTCCACTTCCCTGCGGATTTGATCGATGAGCCGGCCTTCTCTGAGCCGGAGCCGGATATTGGGAACCTCATCGCCGTAGAAGTGAATTTCGTATGCGCCCTGTATCTCCGGGCGCAGCGGATGGCGTTGATCCAGCATCTCATCGCGCTCCCTGATGACCCCGAGGCTGGCCAGCACCTCCCTGGCAAACCGCAGTCGGTTTACCCCGGGATGCTCCAGTTCCCACTCGGACAACTTGTTCCGGCTGAACTTGATGCTGTGACTGTAGGTCATACGCTGGTGGGTATCCACATACAATACCGAAATATCCGCGCCGAACGCCTGGGCAATCTGCACACCCGCAACCAGAGTGCGCTTGGTTTGCGGACTCTTACTGATACAGATCAACACACGCATATGTATTCCTCAGGGTAATATCATCCAGTAAGTATATCGCACGAGAAATATTAACGCCAGGCTTACCACCGTCAGTTGCAGGCCTGCTTTTAAAAAATCTCCGGTCTCAAGATCACCACTTGAATATACAATGGTTGCCGCTGGTGATCCAATAACAGTGAGATAAGAATATGACGAGGCTGCCGCCGTGACGAATCCCGCCGTGATAAAATCAATCCCCATGCGTTCCGCAATAATCAACGCAATGGATCCGAACAGAGCCACTGCCGGTCCGTGGCCTATCATGTTGGCAATCACCATTGTCACCAGTGCAATCACTGCCAGTACCACAAATTGATTATGCAATCCCAACGCAGTTAACGTGGTTTCCACCTGCCCGGCCAGCCAGCCTCCGGCACCGGTGGTTTTAAAGGCCACTCCCAGCGAAATGGTGGAGGCATACACCAACACCACCCCCCAGTTCACACCGGTGTTGATATGCTTCCAGTCAACCAGTCCGAAAGCCAGCGACAGGAACACCGCAATAAGCGCCGGTGCCCCGAGCCCGATGCGATCGCTGAGAAAGATCCACAACAGGAAGGCGAATCCGAAAATACCGATAGCCAGATATTCCTTCTGGCCCAAGCGACCCCGGTCGCTCATTTTCTTGCGTAGTTGCAGGATTGCGCGGGACAGTGAAGCCTTCTCCGGATAGAAGCTCCGCCGCAGGATCCACACCACCACCGGAATGTGGAGCAATCCAAGGGGATAGGCATACAGAATCCATTCGCCGTATGACATCTGGTAATCATAAAGCCGGTTCCAGAGATCGATCATGATCGCGTTCCGGGCTCCGCCGGAAGGGGTTCCCAATCCGCCAATGGCGCATCCATAGGCGATGGCGATTAACAAGAGCGGCGCCAGTCCGCTGCTGGTTTCGCCTCCCAGCTCCTGTTCCACACTGCGGATCAGCGAAATAGCCACCGGCAGCATAATCGCCGCCACGGTATGTTCACCGATGAAGGA